>NZ_JBHXTG010000128.1:0-14183 GCF_042677465.1 Kitasatospora sp. NPDC127111 | reverse complement strand
GCTAAGCCTCACAGCGCCGATGGTACTGCAGGGGGGACCCTGTGGGAGAGTAGGACGCCGCCGAACAATCATTCACAGAGAACCCCTGATCCCTCGCGGATCAGGGGTTCTCTGCATTTCCGGTGACGTATCGTCAGAGCATGGACGATCAGACAGCGGTCATGGCGAACAACGTGCTCCGGCCCGAGCAGCGCGACGGCGCGCTGCGTGTTCTGGCGGAGGCCGAGACGGTGGACGGCCGGGCCGCCGTGTCCGAGCAGGGCCGGCTCCGGCTGCGGTCCTCGGAGACGCCCCGGCCGGGTGTCACCCACTTCGTCGAGACCGAGCAGGACGGCACGGCCGTGGTCGGCTACGGCCAGCTCGAACTCCCCCAGGACACCGCCGCGAACCCGCCCGCGAACCCGCCCGCGAACCCGTCCGCCGAGCTGGTGGTCGATCCTTCGGCCCGCGGTCGCGGCCTGGCCCGTCCCCTGGTGGACGCCGTGCTCGCCGAGGCGCACCGCGCCGGCCGCGACCACGTGGACTTCTGGGTGCACGGCGGTCATCCGGCCGCCCGCCACCTGGCCGAGCAGTACGGCGCCGAGCTGGTCCGCGAGCTGCGGCAGATGCGCCGCACCGGTCCGCAGACCGAGGAGGTGGCCCTCCCGGAGGGCATCGAGCTGCGGACCTTCCGCCCGGGCGAGGACGACGCCGAGTGGCTGCGGCTGAACGCCCTCGCCTTCTCCCACCACCCCGAGCAGGGCGCCTGGACCGAGCAGGACCTCGCGGACCGGCTGGCCGAGCCCTGGTTCGACGCGGCCGGCTTCTTCCTCGCCACCCGGGGCGGCAGGGTGGTGGGCTTCCACTGGACCAAGGTGCACCCGGCGACGGCCACCGGGCCGGCGCTCGGCGAGGTGTACGTGGTCGGGGTGGACCCGGCGGAGCAGGGCAGCGGCCTGGGCCGGGCGCTCACCGCGGCCGGCCTGCGGCACCTGACCGGCGGCGGCCCGGGCGACCGCGGGCTGGACACCGTTCTGCTGTACGTCGACGCCGACAATCCTGCCGCCGTGCGGGTATATGAACGACTGGGATTCACCGTGCACGAGGTGGACCTGATGTACCGCGCCCCGTACCGCGGTGGCCGGGACGTCCACTGAGGACGTCTGGGCACATACGCCTGAGGCATAGCGGAGAGCCGGGGAAGGGGCAACGGAATGGACGGCTTGCCCCGACCCCGACCAACTCAGCTTTCCTCCTGGCCATGCGGTGTTTACCGTGGATTCAATTGCTGCCGCGAAGATCACAGGATGAAGTCCGTAGTGTCTCGCTCGTGCAGCGTCGGCCGACACCCACTGGCCGGTGCTGTACGGACCGCGCCGGGTGGATGGGCGCTGGTGCCGGGTGAGGCCGACGGCCCGCAGAACCTGTCGCGACCGGACGCCGTCCTGCTGGAGGAGCTGGAACCCATGAGCATCCCCCGCCCCGTCCCTGCCCCGCTGTCCCCGCCGGCCCGGATGTCCAGCGCGCTGGGGATACCGCCGGAGCTGCCGGCCGCGGGCGAGCAGGAGTTCGACGAGCTGCCGCAGGGCCGCTTCCTGGACCGCGAACGCAGCTGGCTCGCGTTCAACGAACGCGTCCTGGAGCTGGCCGAGGACCCGGCGATCCCGCTGCTGGAACGGGCCAAGTTCCTGGCGATCTTCGCGAGCAACCTGGACGAGTTCTTCATGGTCCGGGTGGCGGGCCTGAAGCGCCGGATCGCCACCGGAGTGGCCCAGCGCAGTGCGAGCGGCCTGCAGCCGCGCGAGGTGCTGGACCTGATCTGGACGCGTTCGCGCGAGCTCATGGCCCGGCACGCCGCCGCCTTCCAGCAGGAGGTGCTGCCGGACCTCGCCGCCGAGGGCATCGAGCTGGTCCGCTGGCCGGAGCTGGCCGAGAAGGAGCAGGCCCGGCTGCACACGCTCTTCCGGCAGAAGATCTTCCCCGTGCTCACCCCGCTGGCGGTGGACCCGGCGCACCCCTTCCCGTACATATCGGGGCTCTCGCTCAACCTGGCCGTGGTGGTCCGCAACCCGGTCTCCGGCCACAAGCACTTCGCCCGGGTGAAGGTGCCGCAGTCCCTCGCGCGCTTCCTGGAGGCGTCGCCGCAGCGGTACGTGCCGCTGGAGGACGTGATGGGCGCGCACCTGGAGGAGCTCTTCCCGGGCATGGAGGTGCTGGCGCACCACGCCTTCCGGGTCACCCGCAACGAGGACCTCGAGGTCGAGGAGGACGACACCGAGAACATCCTCAAGGCCCTGGAGAAGGAGCTGATGCGGCGGCGCTTCGGCCCGCCGGTGCGGCTGGAGGTCGAGGAGTCGATCGACCCCTACATCCTGGACCTGCTGGTGCGGGAGCTGAACATCACCGAGGCGGAGGTCTTCCCGCTGCCCGGTCCGCTCGACCTGACCGGCCTGTTCGGCATCGCCGCGCTGGACCGCCCCGAGCTGAAGTACCCGAAGTTCGTGGCGGGCACCGCCCGCGGGCTGACCGACGTGGAGTCGGCCTCGCAACCGGACATCTTCGCCGCGATGCGCGAGCGGGACGTGCTGCTGCACCACCCGTACGACAGCTTCTCGACCTCGGTGCAGGCCTTCCTGGAGCAGGCCGCGGCCGACCCGGACGTGCTGGCGATCAAGCAGACGCTGTACCGGACGTCCGGTGACTCGCCGATCGTCGACGCGCTGATCGACGCGGCGGAGTCCGGCAAGCAGGTGCTCGTCCTGGTCGAGATCAAGGCGCGCTTCGACGAGCAGGCCAACATCAAGTGGGCCCGCAAGCTGGAGGAGGCCGGCTGCCACGTCGTCTACGGCCTGGTGGGGCTGAAGACGCACTGCAAGCTGTCGCTGGTGGTCCGCCAGGAGGGCGACACCCTGCGCCGCTACTCGCACGTGGGCACCGGCAACTACCACCCGAAGACGGCCCGGCTGTACGAGGACATCGGGCTGCTGACCTCGGACCCGCAGGTCGGCGCGGACCTCTCGGACCTCTTCAACCGGCTCTCCGGCTACTCGCGCCGCGAGTCCTACCGCCGCCTGCTGACCGCGCCGCGCGGTCTGCGGGACGGGTTGATCTCGCGGATCCACAACGAGATCGCCCACCACCGGGCCGGCCGTCCGGCGTACGTGAAGCTCAAGGTCAACTCGATCGTCGACGAGGCCGTGATCGACGCGCTGTACCGGGCCTCCCAGGCCGGGGTGCCGGTGGACGTCTGGGTGCGCGGGATCTGCGCGATCCGGCCGGGCGTGCCGGGGCTGAGCGAGAACATCCGGGTCCGGAGCATCCTCGGGCGGTTCCTGGAGCACTCGCGGATCTTCGTGTTCGGCAACAACGGCGATCCGGAGGTGTGGATCGGCAGCGCCGACATGATGCACCGCAACCTGGACCGCCGGATCGAGGCGTTGCTGCGGATCACCGATCCGGCGCACCGGGCCGAGCTGTCCGGGCTGATCGACCTCGGGGTGTCGGACGAGACCGAGTCCTGGCACCTGGGGGCGGACGGCGTGTGGACCCGGCACGCCCAGGACGCCGAGGGCAGGCCGCTGCGGCACGTCCAGGACCTGCTGATCGACTCGCGCCTGCGCCGGAGGGCTGCCGCCGCCCGCTGACCCGCGCGCCGCCGCCACGGCGCACGGTGTCGACCCACCGGCCTGGACCACCCGAGGTGACCCCGGCGCCGGCCCCCAGCGGCCGGTGCCCGGATCGCCGAGGCGGTCCACGGCCGCGAGCCACTGATGCGAGCCGCTGAGCGGTCGGGGACCCGCTGCAGCGGTCGGCCACCAGCCCCGGGGGACCGACCCGGGGGAACGGGGATCAACCTAGTCATGACCGATGCGCCGATGACGGCCCAGGCGGCCTCCACCGCGACCGCCGGGGACCTCCTCTCCAGCCATCTCACCGCCCAGGCCGGCGCGTTCCTGCGCGCGCTGCCGCTGGCGGTGGGCGAGGCCGGCGCCAGACCGGGGGCGGCGGCCGTCCCGTCCGCCGGGACGGCCGACCTGCTGCGGGCGGTGCGGCGGATCGGCGGGCTGCTGCACACCTTCGGCGCGACCTTCGAGCAGACCTGGGCGCAGGAGTCGCGCACCGAGCTGCGCTGGCTGCTCAACCTGCTGGCGCTGGAGCCGGGGTACGTCCGCAAGTCGTCCCGGCTGCTGGGCGCGCTGGACGCGCTGAGCGGTACCGAGGCGGACGGCCCGGGGATGCTGGCCGGTCACGCCGGGGTGCCGAAGGCGCGGGCGCTGCTCGACCGTCAGCTCACGCTGGCCCGGACCAGGGCGCACACGACGGTGCTGCAGGAGTTGCGCTCGGCGCGGTTGCACGCGCTGGCGGACCGGATGACGCTGCTGGTCGGCGAGGCTCCGCTGCTGGACGCGGCCGGGGGCCGGGCCGGCGCGGTGCTGCTGCCGCAGGCCGCGGCGGCGTTCACGGCGCTGACCGCGAGCGCCCAGCAGCTGCCGCTGCGGCGGGCGTCGACGCCGTACGGCGGGGACGGGCTGCGGCGGCTCGGCGCGGTGCCTCCGGCCCGGGGCGCGGTGGACGCGGACGCGGCGCTGGCGGCGGACGACGCGCCGTGGCTGCGGGTGCGGATCCTGGTGAAGCGGGCCCGGTACGCGCTGGAGGTGTGCGGCCGGCCGGCCCCGGAGCTGGACGAGCTGGACGGGGTGCTGGGCCGGCACCAGGAGGCGGCGGACGCGGCGGTCACCGCGGCGACGGCGGCGCGGACGCCGAGGATCACACCCGCGACCGCGTACGTGCTCGGCGTGGTGCATGCTGATCAGCGACTGGAAGTGGAGGCGGCGCGGTACGCCTTCGGACACCGGTGGCCCGAACTCCCGCCCGGGCTTGACGCGTGGCTGGAGATCCCCCCGGCGGAGGGCTGGGGGCCGACCCCGTCCCGGATGGCATGAGTTGCGCGACCGCCTGAGCATCGAGCAGGCCGAAGGCCCCCGTACGAGCGGCAGCGCCGGTGCCGGGCGCGGGCCGGTGATCCTGGCGGCGGGCGCGGTGCTCTGGCTGCCGGGGCGGCCGAAGAAGAGCGGCCGGCTGGGGCGGCCGCGGATCGCGGTGATCCACCGGCCCAAGTACGACGACTGGAGCCTGCCCAAGGGCAAGCTCGACCGGGGCGAGGGCGTCGTCGAGGCGGCGCTGCGCGAGGTGTGGGAGGAGACCGGGTTCGCCTGCGCGCTGGGGGCGGAGCTGCCGGCCCAGCACTACCTGGCGCAGGGGCGGCCGAAGGAGGTCCGGTACTGGGCGGCGGTGCCGACGGCCGGGGCGTTCCGGCCGAGCCGGGAGGTGGACCGGCTGGAGTGGCTGCCGGCGCGCAAGGCGCGGGCCCGGCTCACCCACGAGCGGGACCGGTTGCTGGTGGACGCGCTGCTGGAGATGCTGGGTGCGCGGCCGGCCGCCGGTTCCGGCCGCGCGGGGTGAAGGAACGGTGCGAGTGATCTCCCCGCACCCTCGCCGTGACGCAACCGTTACTACGTGACGCAGTTTCCTGTCATCCGTTCGAGGTTCACTCTCCGTTCACTTCGGACCGGCTGACGCGTCACTTGCCCGGCCTAACTTCGGGTTCACCGGAGGGCCGATCGGGCCCCGGACCACAGCAAAACCCGCGCTCCGCCGTGCTCGCACGGGTCCGCGCGCCGGGCAATGCCACAGAAAGGGACACCCCTGTGAAGCTCCAGCGGAACGGCCGCTCCAAGGCCCTCGCCATCGGTGCCATGGCGCTCGTCAGCTCGCTGTCGCTCGCCGCCTGCGGTTCGGACGAGAACAACAACAACGCCGGCGGTTCCGGCGGCAGCAGCGGCTCCGCCCCGGCCGCCGCGATCAACTGTGGCAGCAAGCCCAGCGCTCTGGTCGCCGCGGGTTCCACCGCGCAGGGCAACGCGATCGACGTCTGGAAGACGAACTTCGGTGCGGCCTGCTCCGGTGCCACCATCAACTACGGCGGTGGCGGCTCGGGCGCCGGTGTCCAGCAGTTCACCCAGGGCAAGGTCCAGTTCGCGGGCTCCGACTCGGCGCTGAAGCCGGCCGAGGTCGACGCCACCAAGGCGGTCTGCACCGGCGGCCAGGGCATCAACCTGCCGCTCGTCGCGGGTCTGATCTCGATCGTCTACAACGTCGAGGGCGTCGACAACCTGGTCCTGGACGGCCCGACCACCGCCAAGATCTTCGACTCGCAGATCACCAAGTGGAACGACCCGGCGATCGCCGCGCTCAACCCGGGCGCCAAGCTGCCGGACGCCGACATCCAGGCCTTCCACCGCTCGGACGACTCCGGCACCACCGACAACCTGACCAAGTACTTCGCCAAGGCCTCCGCCGGCGCCTGGTCCTACCCGGCCAGCAAGACCTGGGCCGGCAAGGGCGGCCAGTCGGCCAACGGCTCCGCGGGCGTCTCGGCCCAGGTGAAGCAGGTCAAGAACTCGATCAGCTACGCCGAGCTGTCCTTCGCCCAGACCAACAACCTGAAGAGCGCCGCCATCAACACCGGCGCCTCCAAGCCGGTCGAGGCCACCGCCGCCAACGCCGCCAACACCTTCGCCAAGGCGAAGGTCGCCGGCACCGGCAGCGACCTGGCGCTGACCCTCGACTACGCGACCAAGGACGAGGGCTCGTACCCGCTGGTCCTGGTCACCTACGAGATCGTCTGCGACAAGGGCAACAAGGCCGAGACGCTCGACACCCTGAAGGCCTTCCTGGCCTACGGCGCCAGCGAGGCCGGCCAGAAGGCGATCGGCGAGAAGGGCTACGTCCCGCTGCCGAAGGAGCTCACCGACAAGGTCAACGCCGTCATCCCGACGCTGGCCTGATCCCGTAGACCTCCGGTGGAGCGGCCCCGTGAACGAGGGGGGCCGGGGCCGCTCCGCCGGTACGCACTGACCGAGAAGAACGTCCGGGGCACCGCCGCCAGGGTGCCGCCCCCTCGGGGCAGCACCACCAGACCGGAGTAGACCAATGACTTCATCCTCCCCTGCCGGCCCGCGCGGCAGGGAACGCCGCGAGCGCGACAGCCGCGTCGGCGACAAGATCTTCATGAACCTGTCCCGCGGGTCGGGCATCCTGCTGCTGGTCGTCATGGCCGCCATCGCGGGCTTCCTGACCTGGCGCTCGGGCATCGCCCTGAGCAAGAACGAGGGCAACTTCCTCACCACGTTCGAGTGGACGCCGGACGCCCCGAAGCCGGTCTTCGGCATCGCCGTCCTCGCGTTCGGCACCATCGTCAGCGCGCTGATCGCGATGGCGATCGCCGTTCCGGTGGCCATCGGGATCGCGCTGTTCATCTCGCACTACGCGCCGCGGAAGATCGCCCAGCCGTTCGCCTACCTGGTGGACCTGCTCGCCGCGGTGCCCAGCATCATCTACGGCCTCTGGGGCGCGCTCTTCCTGGTGCCGCACCTGGACGGGCTGACCAGCTGGCTGGACCAGTACCTCGGCTGGACGTACGTCTTCGACCAGTCCCGGGCCGGCACCACCCCGCGCACCCTGTTCACCGTCGGCATCCTGCTGGCCATCATGATCCTGCCGATCATCACCGCGGTCAGCCGCGAGGTGTTCAAGCAGGTGCCGCGGATGCACGAGGAGGCGGCGCTCGCGCTCGGCGCGACCCGCTGGGAGATGATCCGCACCGCGGTGCTGCCGTTCGGCCGCCCCGGCATCATCTCGGCCTCGATGCTCGGCCTCGGCCGGGCGCTCGGCGAGACCATCGCCGTCGCGGTGGTGCTCTCCTCCAACAGCGTCCTGTCGCTGCACCTGCTCGACCCGGGCGGCGGCACCTTCGCGCAGAACATCGCGCTGAAGTTCAACGAGGCCCAGCCCTTCGGCCGGGACGCGCTGATGGCCTCCGGCCTCGTCCTGTTCGTGATCACCCTGCTGGTGAACGGTGCCGCGCGGCTGATCGTCGCCCGCCGCAAGGAGTACTCGGGGGCCAACGCATGAGTGCCGCTACCACCAGCGTTCCGGCGGACGCGCGCCCGCTCGGCCGTCCGCTGACCGCCAACCGGCTGCCCAAGTGGGCCCCGGCCGCGGTCGCCGCCGGCTCGATCGCCCTCGGCTGCGGCATCGGCGCCCTCGGCGGCCTGGAGAGCCACATCCAGTGGGGCCTGATCTCCGCGATCCTCTTCGTGGTCATCAGCTACCTGCTCTCGGCCAAGGTCGAGGGCCGCCGGCAGGCCAAGGACCGGCTCGCCACCTCGATGGTCTGGGTCGCCTTCATCCTGGCCGTCATCCCGCTGCTCGCGCTGACGGTCTACACGGTCCAGCAGGGCGCCGAGGTGGTGGACGGGTACTTCCTGAGCCACTCCATGAAGGGCGTGCTCTCCTCGGGCCCCGGCGGTGGCATCTACCACGCGCTGATCGGCACCCTGGAGCAGGTCCTGCTGGCCTCGCTGATCGCCGCTCCGATCGGTCTGCTGACCGCCGTCTACCTGGTCGAGTACGGCCGCGGCAAGCTCGCCAAGGCGGTCACCTTCTTCGTCGACGTCATGACGGGCGTCCCGTCGATCGTCGCCGGTCTGTTCATCCTGTCCCTGTGGAACCTCGCCCTCGGCTTCAACTACTCCGGCTTCTCGGGCAGCCTCGCGCTGGCGATCCTGATGATGCCGGTGGTGGTCCGCTCCACCGAGGAGATGCTCAAGCTCGTCCCGAACGAGCTGCGCGAGGCGTCGTACGCGCTCGGCGTGCCGAAGTGGAAGACCATCCTGCGGATCGTCCTCCCCACCGCCATCGGCGGCATCACCACCGGTGTGATGCTCGCGGTCGCCCGCATCACGGGTGAGACCGCCCCGGTGATGATGCTGGTCTTCGGCGCCGACTACATCAACAACAACCCGTTCGACGGGCCGCAGCAGTCGCTGCCGATGTACATCTGGCAGCAGTACGCGGTGGTGAACAACGACTACGGCTACGCCCGTGCCTGGGGCGCGGCGCTGGTGCTGATCGCCTTCGTGATGGGGCTCAACCTCATCGCCCGGGGCATCGCCCGCTGGCGCTCGCCCAAGGGCGGACACTGAGCGACCGACTGACGCACGAAGAAGACGAGAGAAGAACAATCATGGCCAAGCGCATCGACGTCAGCGGACTGTCCGCCTTCTACGGCACCACCAAGGCCATCGAGGACATCTCGATGAGCATCGAGCCCCGCTCGGTGACGGCCTTCATCGGCCCCTCCGGCTGCGGCAAGTCCACCTTCCTGCGCACCCTCAACCGGATGCACGAGGTGATCCCGGGCGCCCGCGTCGAGGGCAAGGTGCTCCTGGACGACGAGAACCTGTACGGCTCGTCGGTCGACCCGGTCGCCGTCCGCCGTTCGGTCGGCATGGTCTTCCAGCGCCCGAACCCGTTCCCGACCATGTCGATCTACGACAACGTGGTCGCCGGCCTCAAGCTCGCGGGCGTGCGCAAGAAGTCCGTCCTGGACGGCGTGGTGGAGAAGTCGCTCAAGGGCGCCAACCTCTGGAACGAGGTCAAGGACCGGCTGGGCAAGCCCGGCGCCGGCCTCTCCGGCGGTCAGCAGCAGCGCCTCTGCATCGCCCGCGCCATCGCGGTCGAGCCGCAGGTCCTGCTGATGGACGAGCCGTGCTCCGCCCTCGACCCGATCTCCACCCTCGCCATCGAGGACCTGATCGGCGAGCTGAAGTCGCAGTTCACGATCGTCATCGTGACGCACAACATGCAGCAGGCGGCCCGCGTCAGCGACCGCACCGCCTTCTTCAACCTGGCCGGGGTCGGTCAGCCGGGCAAGCTGATCGAGCTGGACGACACCCAGCGGATCTTCTCCAACCCGTCCGTGCAGGCGACCGAGGACTACATCTCCGGCCGCTTCGGCTAAGGAGCGCCTCGGCACGAGCTGCTCCGCGGTGCTGCATGGCGGTGCCGCCGCGGAGCGTGAGGAAGGGCCCGCCCCCGAGATGTGGGGGCGGGCCCTGTCACGTCCGTCCGGCCGGGGCTCAGCCCCAGAACAGGTGGACGAACCAGTACATCAGCGCTGCGACGACGGCGGCCGCCGGCATCGTGATGAACCAGCCGAGCACGATGTTCTTCGCGACGCCCCAGCGGACCGCGCGGATCCGCTTGGTGGCCCCCACGCCCATGATCGCCGAGGTGATCACGTGGGTGGTGGAGATCGGCGCCTTGTAGACGAACGACGTGATGTACATGACCGTCGAGGCGGTGGCCTCGGCCGCGAAGCCCTGCGGCGGGTCCAGCTCGATGATCTTGCGGCCGAGCGTGCGCATGATCCGCCAGCCACCCGCGTAGGTGCCCAGCGAGAGCATGGTGGCGCAGGAGATCTTCACCCAGACCGGGATGTCGTAGGTGGCCTGCTGGCCGGAGATGACCAGCGCCATCACCACGATGCCCATGGTCTTCTGGGCGTCCTGCAGACCGTGCGCCAGTGCCATCGCGGCGGCCGAGGCGGTCTGGGCCACCCGGAAGTTGCGCTTGGCCCGGTGCGGGTTGGTCCGGCGGAAGATCCACAGGATCGCCAGCATCACCAGGAAGCCGCCGAGCAGGCCGACCACCGGCGAGACGACCATCGGGATGATGATCTTGTCGATGACGCCATCCCAGAGCACCTCGGTGCCGCCGGCCAGCGCCGCGCCCACCAGGCCGCCGAACAGCGCGTGCGAGGAGGAGGACGGCAGGCCGAAGTACCAGGTGATCAGGTTCCAGGCGATCGCGCCGACCAGCGCGGCGAACAGGATCGCCATCCCCTGGTCGCCCTTCGGGGTCTCGATGATCCCCTGGGAGACGGTGTGCGCCACGCCGCTGCCGAGGAAGGCGCCGGCCAGGTTCATCACCGCGGCCATCGCCAGCGCGGCCCGCGGCGTCAGCGCCCGGGTCGAGACCGAGGTCGCGATCGCGTTCGCCGAGTCGTGGAAGCCGTTGGTGTACGTGAAGAAGAACGCAACGCCGATGACGGCGATGAGTGCAGCCATGTCCACGAGGGTCAGGACTCCTTGACGGCGATGGTCTCCACCGTGTTGGCGACGTGCTCGAAAGCGTCCGCCGCCTCCTCAAGGACGTCCACGACCTGCTTGAGCTTGAGCACCTCGATGGCGTCGTACTGGCCGGAGAACAGGTGGGCGAGCAGCTTGCGGTGGATCTGGTCGGCCTGGTTCTCCAGCCGGTTGACCTCGATCCAGTACTCGGTGAGGTTGGACATGCTGCGCAGGTTCGGCATCGCCTCGGCGGTGAGCTCGGCGGCGCGCGCCAGCACCTCGATCTGCTGCTCGATCCCCTTGGGCAGGGTCTGGATGTCGTAGAGGACGACCAGGTCGACGGCCTCCTCCATGAAGTCCATGATGTCGTCCAGCGACGAGGCGAGGCTGTAGATGTCCTCGCGGTCGAAGGGCGTGATGAAGGACGAGTTCAGCTGGTGGAAGACGGCATGGGTGGTGTCGTCCCCGGCGTGTTCGGCGGCGCGCATGCGCTCGACGATCTCCGCGCGGGCCGACACGTCTGATCCCAGCAGTTCCAGCAGGAGCTTCGATCCGACGACGAGGTTCTCCGCGGCGGCGGCGAACATGTCGTAGAAGCTCGTCTCCTTCGGGGTCAGGCTAAAACGCACGGAAATCTCCGATGTGCGGGGTAGGGACTGAACGATGCTAGGTGCAACCGAGCGCGATCGCGCAAGCGGGGTGATGGGGGAGGAGCCGGAACCTCCTCTTCCGTTTGGCTGCCGCAGCAGTGCTCCGCCCGCACACCCATGTGCGGACGCGGGCCCCCAGTCTGACGGAACCTCGCCCGGATTGCCCCCGTCGTGCGCTCGGAGGATCAGGGTGTCTGCCCGGACGGGGGAACCCCTCGCGCGGCCGCCGCGGAGCCGCGCCGGAGGCCGGTCCGGGCCCGGGAAGTGCGCCGCAGGAACACCACGACGGGCCCCGGTGTTGGACACTGGAGGCCGACGCAGCCACCGAGGCACTCAGACGAAGGCGGGCCGATGACCACGACGGAAGCGCGCACCGAGCCGGACCACGGGCCCGGGACCGAGCCGAACGGCGGGCAGGCCGCGCCGGCCGCCGCCGGCCACCACGACCACGCCGCGCACGGGCCGCACGGGTACAGCGCCCAGAAGGACGCCCACCTGAAGCGGCTGCGCCGGATCGAGGGCCAGATCCGCGGCCTCCAGCGGATGGTCGACGAGGACGTCTACTGCATCGACGTGCTCACCCAGGTCTCGGCCAGCACCAAGGCCCTGCAGTCCTTCGCCCTCTCGCTGCTGGAGGAGCACCTGCGGCACTGCGTCGCCGCGGCCGCCGAGGAGGGCGGCACCGAGCTGGACGCCAAGGTCGCCGAGGCCACCGCCGCGATCGGCCGGCTGCTGCGCAGCTGACGGTCCCGCCGCCCGGACGCGCCTCAGGCCCGTGACGCGCCGCGGGTCCCTGACGCGCCGCGGGTCCCTTCCGACGGCCCGTCGGCGGACGCACCGCCGTCGGGCCGGTCCAGCAGCACCTCGTCGATCCGCTCGGTCGGCAGCCGGTCGCCGGTGCTGGCCGTGGCGGCGATCATCAGCTCACCGGCCAGGTCGATCTCGTCGAGGGCCGCGTCGTCGTGGCCGCCGCTGCGGCCGCCCGTGGACGACACCACCTGCACCACCCCTTCAGCGCCTCGTCAGCCCGGGCGGCAGCCACCCGACGTCCAGCCTAGGCACTTCGGAGCCCGCCCACATGGCACGGACGGGCCATCTCGGCGCCGCCGAAACGGGTGGGCCCGGTCACTCCGGGTGGTCCACCGGCGTCGGCGGCGCCCCTTCGCGCTCGCCTCCGGACTGCTCCGGGGCCTACTTCGGGCTCTCCGTGGGCTTCATCGCGTAGATGTCGGAGGCCGGCGGCTCGGCCGCCTCCACCGGCTTGCCGAAGTCGGCCAGCGCGGTGGTCGAGGTCACCTTCACCTGGTCCTTCGCCTCCTTGGACCCGGCCACCCCGGCGAAGGTGAAGACTTCGACCACCCTGTGCAGCCGGCCCTGCTCGTCCAGCCAGACGTCGTACGGGACGTCCTTGACCGTGAAGGTCTGCGCCGCCATCCGCAGGCCGTCCCCGCCGCGTCCGCCGGTGGCCTCGGCCGCCTTGGTCAGGTCCAGGGTGCCGCGGTAGTGCTTCAGCGCCACCCCGCCGACCGTCTCGGCGCCGACCAGCTCCGCCTTCTGCGCCCCCCGCAGCGCGCCGGTGGCGGAGGCCGGGTCGGTGGCGCCGCTGCTGACCAGGTTGCCGTCCGGGAGCTGGCGCACGTCCAGCTTGACCCACTTGCCCTCGGGCACCTTGGCGCCGCTGTTCTGCAGGTAGACGGTGCCCGGCAGGACCACCTCGACGATCTTCCCGGTGGTCGCCGCGCCCGGCGGCACCGTCACCTCCAGCCGGCCGATCCGCTTCACGTAGTCGTAGCCGCCGGTGCCGGTGAAGACGGCCTTCTTGTCGGCGGACTCGGTCACCAGCTCCGTGGTGGTGTGCGCGGAGCCCGTCCGGCCGGTGATGTCCGCGGAGTTGCGCACGGCCGTCACGGGGTCGGCGGCGAGCTGGTCGGGGGCGCTCGCCCCGCGGTCGGCCGCGTCGCCGTCCGCGCCCGCGGCGCCGCCGGAGCAGCCGGTCAGCCCGGCCAGGGCGGCGGCGAGGGCGACGGCCCCGGCCGCCGAGCGCAGCTGTGGCAGCCCGCGGCCGGCCCGCCGGCCGCTGCGCTGCTCGTCGGTCATCTTCATCCTGGCGACAACCCCCTCGGGCCCGACTGCCCCGCCGGCCACCACCACCGGGTGGGCAGAGCTCTTGCCGGGCAAACGAGTTGAGGCCCCGGGGGTTACGCGGAACCCGGCGTGCGGCGGCCGTCGCGCGCCGGGTGCCCGGCGCGTTACGGTGAAGCACGTGCACAGTGAGCTGCCGGCCGCCTCCGGCACCACCCCGATGCCCGAGCACCGTGTCGCGATCAGCGAGCGCGGTTCCTTCTGCTTCGCGACCTGCTGCTGCGGCTGGTTCTCCCCGGCCCGCCGCTCCCGCGACCTGACCAGACGCGAGGCCGCCGACCACCTCGCCGCGAACGGCGGCGAGGCGTAGGGCCCGTCCGGCGGATCCCGTCGGCCCGGCCCGCGCGGCGCTCAGGCCGCCAGGTCGGACTCCGGCGGCTGCTCGTCCGCGCGCACCGCGCCGCGGCCGCCGCCGCGCCGCCGGCCCCCGCGCGGG
>NZ_JBHXTG010000127.1:0-14429 GCF_042677465.1 Kitasatospora sp. NPDC127111 | reverse complement strand
GCACCGCGAGAGATCGCGGTGCCGCCCCGTCGTCGTCTCGCGGAGTCCACCGAAGCCTGGCCCCGTGCCGGCCACCCGCCGCCGCCGGCTGCGGGCCGGCAGCTCAGTTGAGGTACATCCCGGCCCAGGCTCCGTCGTAGCCGGTCGAGGCCATCGCCGTCTCGAAGTCGTCCCAGGCGATCTCCGGCGCTGAGAAGTGCTGCTCGAAGTACTCGACCGTCAGGTCGCCCTCCAGCCACTCGTGGCCGCAGCGGCAGCGGACGAAGACGTGCTGGCGGACGTTGAGGAGCAGCCAGTCGCGGCCCGCCTTGCACTCCTCGCAGAGGATGACGGTGCCACGGGGGTTCAGCTCGTCGTGGTGCGGGACCGCCCGGATCACGGGCTTGTCCGGCGAGAGCGTGGGGAAGTCGGGAATCGAGAGCTCAATATGATCGAGCGGCGGGAGGTCAGCCGGCTCGAGCGGGTCGTTGGAACCCTGGCCGTCGTGAGGTCTCGGCGAATCCGACAAGTACAACCCTTTCGTAGAGGTGCCGGGTGTAACCGGGCGCGGGTTGGATTTATTCCCGATGCGTCGGTTTGTTATCCAGCCGTGATGCGCCTGGGCGAGGCGATTCGTCACCGATTGTGGGCGACGGCCTGCAGCGTCCGACGCACTGACCGCCGAACTCGCCGAACCCGCGAGGACGAGGCCGACCGCGTCGGAGTAGGGGCTTCACCTGCGGGGTGCGCGGTTCCGGTCGGCCTGTTCGGCGCGCAGGACCTGGACGACGAGGGAGAAAGTCGCCGCGGGGAGTCGGGGTGAGCGTGCCTCTGCGGCGGCGGTGCGGCCGACCGACTCGGTGGAGACGGCAGCACCGCGCAGGAGGGCGGCGAGAACAGGTCCGGCGTTGAGCCAGATGTCGATGTTCGACCACATCTCCGCGTTGCGTTCCTCAACCGCGGCGGTGTGGCCGGGCTCGATCGGTGTCCCGTCCGCCCGGCTGTGGCGCTGCAGGGCGGGCTTCCACTCGTCGAGGATCCGGTTGGCGCCCTCGAAGGTGCCGGCCAGGGTGCGCAAGAAGTAGCCGGTCCGGTCGGCTTCCTGCCCGGGCGGCAGGAGCCGGTGGGCGGCGTGACCGTCCTGGAGGAGGGCGTCGGCATGGAGCAGGACCCGCTGGAGGTGGGCGAGCGCGGTGGCGTCGCGGCGGACCTTGCCGTCGCCGTAGATCTGCTCGTCCAGCGGCCAGCCGTCGTCGTCGCAGAGGCCGTCGGAGATCGAGTCCCAATGGTCGAGGGCCCGTTGGGCACTCTGGAGGGCTTCTTCCAGGACGGCCAGCCGGTGCCTGGCCTGGAGCCGGTCGTGGAGGGGCAGCAGGGTGCGCTCGATATCGGCTGCTGCGGTCGCCGGGTCTGCGGGGAGGGCGAGTTCGAGCTGTTCGCCGGCGACCACCTGCTGGGTGCAGGAGTGTCCGTCGGCCAGGGCGATCGAGCGGATCGCGTAGCCGTGCCCGATGGCGAGCTGCTCCTCGGTGACGAGCAGTCCGATTGGCCGCGCGGGGTCGGTGAGGACGGAGGCACTGCGGAAGTCGGCAGCCCTCAACGGGCCGAGGGCGAGCATCGAGACGATGTCGGCCATGTCCGCATCGAGGTGCTGGTGGTGCTCGGCCGTCCAGGTGCCGGGCAGGCGGGCGGCGAGGGCGGTGGCGTAGGAGGGGAGGTCCACGGTCCTGTTCTCGGTTGTCGGCTCGGGCGTGGGGGCGTCGTCGGTGCGGGTGAGCAGAAACGGTCGCGGGGCGGGCCCGGCGCGAGCAGTGCGCCGGGCCCGTCGGCGGTTCGGTGCGTCAGTTCTCGGCCGGGGCGGGGACAACGACGGTGTCGAGCAGGCCCTCGGCGTGGGCGAGGTGCTCGTGGACCTGAGCAGTGTCGGTGCCGGTGACCACCAGGTGCCCCAGGCGTGCGGTGCCGAGGTCGCCAGCCGGGGGCAGGAGGACCTGCTGGCCCGGCTCGCACTCCCACACGAGGCGCTCCAGCCAGGCGGGGTTGCCCAGTTCGGGGCGGGGGCGGGCGGTTCGGACGGTTCCGGAGGTGTCCGGGTAGAGGAAGCGGACGCCGGCGGCGCCCGAGCGGGTGGGGGTGAGGTCGGGTTCGCGGCCGAGGGCAATGTCGGCCGCCGCGGCGGCGAGGTCGATGCCGGTGGCGAGCCGTACCAGGTGCCCGATCAGGTCCCCGCCTAGGCGCCCGTTGACCTCGATCAGCCGGGGGCCGTCAGCGGTCAGGCGCATCTCGACGTGGCAGATGCCGGAGTTCATGCCGAGAGCGTCCAGGGCGGCCTCGGCGACCGGGCCGACCTGGGCGAGCAGCGGGTCGCCGGCGGCCACGACGTGGCCGACCTCCTCGAAGTGGGGTTCCGGTCCGAGCTCCTTCCGGGTGACGGCGACGGCGGTGGTGATGCCGTGCACCGTGACGCACTCGACCGAGATCTCGGGGCCGTCCAGGTACTCCTCGACGAGGATGCCACTGCCCTCCTCCCCCTGGTCCTCGGCCCGGCCGCTGGCGTAGGCGAACGCGCCCGACAGGCCGTCGGGGTGCTCCACCTTGATCACGCCGATGCTGCCCGCGTGGGAGGCCGGCTTGAGGACCACGGGATAGCCGATGCGGCGGGCCGCGCGGGCAGCGGTCACCAGGGAGGTGACCCGGATCGACTGGGCGGACGGCACCCCCTCCGACGCCCACACCGCCCGGGAAGCGGCCTTGTTGCGGCAGGCCGCGGCGGTGGCCGAGGACTGCCCGGGCACGCCGAGGTCGGCGGCGACGTGCGCGGCCGGGACCAGCGCGTACTCGTCCCATGTCACCACGCCCTTGATGGCGTGGCGCTCGGCGAGACGGGCAACCGCCCACCGCAGCTCCTCCAGGTCGCCCAGGTGGGCCACCTCGTGGTCCAGTACGTGATCCAGCTGCCAGCTCGGTTCGGTGGTGTTCACCAGGACCAGCGGGCTGCGCCCGGCGGCGGAGGCGAGACAATACGACCTATAGGCCCTATCCCCCGAGCCCAGGACCAAGAGCACCCCCTCGCCGGGGGCGGTGCTCGTCGGGGCGCTGGTGGCGATGGTCATGCTGGTCCTTCCGGTACGGGGCGGCGAGGCGGGCTGGTCGGCGGGCACGGTGGGTTTCACCAGCGGGCCGCCGTCGGCAGGTGCGGGGCGGCCTGGTCGCCGAGGCGCTGCGAGAGCTGCCGCAGCGCTTGTTCGATTGCGGGCTGGTGGCCCATCAGGTGGACGACGGTGCGCAGGATGCGCGGCCGGTAGCCGAGGCGGGCCTTCGCCAAGTGGTTGGCGCGGCCGGCGTCGATGAGGATCGCGCCCTGGTCGATCGCCCAGCGGGCGGACTCACACATAAGCCAGGTGTAGACGAGCGGGCCGTGGGGGTGCTCGTAGTCGAGGCCGGATGCCCAGAGGTAGAGGCAGCCGTCGTACAGCCAGCCGTAGATCCCACCGACGAATCGGCCTTCGTGGCGGGCGGTGAGCAGGACGGTGCCGGGCACGGCGACCAACTGCTCGAACATGTCGAGTCCGTACAACCTCGTTCCGTGGCGGTCGGCGGTGCCGACGGCCAGCGGCGCGAAGGCGGGCACGGCGTCGAGGATGTCGCGGGTGCCGGTGAGCGGGGCGAGGACGAGGCCGGCTTCGGTGCCGCGGTGCCAGCGGCGGCGGATGTCCCGGCGCTGGCGCGAGGGCATGCCCTGCCACCACTGGTCGAGGGTCGGCCCGAGCGTGCGGGTCCAGGCGACGTCGGTGGCCAGGTCCAGGACCGTTCCCACACCGGCGGCACGGGCGGCGGCGGTCAGCCGGTCGGCCTGGTCCTGGTCGAGTCCGGGGTGGACGAGGGCGCTGGCACCGAGCCGGGCGGCGAGGTCGAGGCCGGCCCGGGTGGTGGCGGAGGCCATCGCGGCGGTCGCGGTACCGGCGCCGCCGTACTCGGCGTGCGGGCTCCCGGCGTACAACACGCTTCCGCGCCAGATCGGCGGGACGCCGGTGTCGGTCTCCTGGCTCGTCCAGTACGGGGAGCCGTCGGCGTCGGTGAGGAAGTAGGAGACGGTCTCGGCTTCGCAGGTGGTGGGGTCGGTCAGGTGGAGGTGGTGGTGGTCCAGGATCCGCTCGGTGGTCAGCGTCGACCAGGCGCTCGCCCAGGCCCGGGTGAGGGAGGGGTGCGGTGCCCGTCGGGTGCCAGCCGGGGCGTCGTCGGGCTTCTCGTGCCAGCGGGCGGTGGCCTGGGGTACGTCGGCGCGGGGCAGGGTCATGCGGTGGCGATCTCCAAGGGGTTGGGGGGAAGGTCAGGCGGCCTCGGCCTGGTGGGCCTCGTCCTGGGCGGCGGGCTCGGCGGCCGACTGCTCGTAGGAGTGCCGATGTTGGTGGAGGCCGGCCAGGCAGAAGGCGGTGGCGACGGTGACGGCGACGGCACCGGCGAACAGCAAGGCCCGCACGCCCCCGGCGGGAACCACGGCAACCAGGAGGCCGGCCAGCGGCAGTGGGGCCAGGACCAGCAGGACGCAGACCGACAGCGTCGCGCCGAAGCGCCGGGCGGGGATCAGGCGGGCGCGAGCGGTGCGCAGGGCGACCGTCGCGGCGCCCTCGGCGGCCATCAGGGTGGCGACCGCCGAGGTGTAGGTGACCAGCGTCGGGGCGATGGCGGCACCGGCGGCAGCTGCGCAGGTGACGACGGAGGAGGCGAGGATCACGGGGAACAAGCCGTACCGGTCGATGGCCGGCTTCGCGGCGAGGACTGCCAGCAGGGAAGCGCCCGCCGCGACGCTCCACACCAGGCCGGTGGCGGCGGTGCTGTGGTGCAGGTCCCGGGTGACGGTGATCGGGGTGGAGACCTGCAGGAGGCCGGACAGCAGGTTCGCGGCGGCGAGCGTGGCGACCAGCCAGGCGAGGGCCGGGGTACCGAGCACTCCGTTCAGGCCACCGGCCAGGGCGTCGCGGGCCCGCTCGCGGCGGTGCTCGGCGACCAGCCGCAGGCGTACGCGCGGGGTGCGCATCACCAGCGCCATGGTGATGGTGACGGCGGACAGGATCGCCACGGTGGCCAGCAGGAGCGCCGGACCGGCGAGCAGCAGTGCGCCGCCGATCAGCGGACCCAGCAGGGCGGCGCTCTGGTCGATCGCGGTGAACCGCGACTGCACCCGGTGCGCCTGGGCCCCGGCTCGCCGGCTCGCCTCCGACCCGAGCGACTCGACCGCGAGGAAACTGCCCTCGGCCAGCATCCCGGCGACCACGCCGAAGCCGAGCACGATGGGCACGCCGAGCCCCAGGCTCATCCCCACCAGGGTGAGCAGGGCGGCCCCGCCGCGCACCAGGCTGGTCGCCAGGACCGCGGTCTGCGGGCTGTGCCGGTCGATCAGCGGGCCTCCGAGCACGATGGCCGCGAGCCTGGGCATCCACTCCAGCAGGAACGCCGCCCCGGTCCACATCACCGAGTGGGTGAGGGTGAGGACCAGCAGCGGCACGGCGTAGGTGATCACCGAACCCGCGAGGGCGTCGGTGCCGCGCAGCACGTAGCAGCGCAGCAGCCAGTCCCGGTCGCCCTGCGGTGCACGCCGCAGGGCGCGCTCGGCGCGGTCGCCGGGCTCCGTGAACGGGAAGACGGACATGCTGCTCCTGCTGGCTCGTCGGCTCGGTGGTACGCCCGCCGACGGAGCGTCGATCGCGTTCGTCGGCGGGCGGAGAGCCAGACTCCCGGCCGTCGGGCCCGACGCATCGCGCCGATCTTGTGGTATCGGCCGACCCCGCTGCGAGCCGCTCGTTCGACGGCACTGCGCCGTTTCCCGACCGGTTGTCAGTGCGGGGTGGCATCGTCGGCCGGGTGTCCATACCGCCGCGGACAGGAAGCATCTACTCGTTGAGCGATCCCCGGGATGGGACGATTCGCTACATCGGGCAGACCAGGCAGCCCTTGCCAAAGCGCAGGGAGCAGCACATCGACGACCCGACGAACCCCGCCATGGGCGTGTGGATCGGCATCCTGGTCGGACAAGGGCTCGAACCCGTCATCAGGCAGGTGGTTCGGGTGCCCGTCGACGATCTCGACCGGGTCGAGAAGGAACAGATCGCGCTCCACCACCGCAGGGGGCATCCTCTCCTCAACGGTGAGCACAGACGCCGAAATCTCAAGCCGCTGATGCGTAGCGAGCAGATGCTCGCCGGCGTGCGACCAGCTGCCGCGGCTGTCCATGACGAGTCGTCGCCGCCGGAATCGGAAGCGTCCGTCGCGAAGAAGGACGACCCGAGTAACCCCCTCGGCCTCGGGCCCGATGCCCTCGGCTGGTTCCAGCGCCGCGCCGAGCAGCACATCAGGCTACCTGCGGACCGGAGCCGGCTCGATGTGTTCCTCCTCGATGCCGGGTGGCTGCTGGGCTTGTGGCTAGCCATGACCCTCCACTCCTGCTTCCGAGGGGTGCGCATCCTCTACAGGCGCAGCAAGGCCCTCCGCTGGGCGGTGTTGCTGGCCCTGTACGCGACCTTCGTTCCCTTCGATCCGGGATTGCGCGCGTTCGTGCGCGACTACGGCACGTCGCGGCTGCCGATCGCCCGCGTGCAGAGCATGTGGCACACCTATTTCGAGCACTTCGCCCTGGGCATGCTCCGGGTCGTCGAGATCATGGTGGTGATCGGACTCGGCGGCTCCTTCCTTCTCTTCGCCGTGACGTACAGCGAGCAGATCAAGCTCGCACGCGCGGCCAAGGCCCGGAGAGCCAAAGCGAAGAGGGACAAGCTGAAGGCGGAAGCGGCTGCACGGTCGGGCCCCGGCAGACTGACTGCAGATCTGGACACCGCTCTGATCTACGGGATCCCCGCCTCGCCGACCAAGGCGGCCAGTGCGCTCCACTCTCCGGCGCCCAGCTGATCTTCTTCGGCGCACGAGGCGGGCTGACCGCGGGGGTGCCCATCCGGCACGATCCCGCGGGCAGCGGCATCTTCCGTGCCGGGGAGCAGTGCGAAACCGCAGTCGAGGACTTCGTGCCCTTGGGCATCGGGTTCAGCCCTTGTCGGGCGAGTCCGGTTCCTGCTGCTCCATCCGGCGTGAGACACCCGGTCAACGGTCAGGTATCCGCTTTGCGCACGTATCTCTCTTGGCTTGATCGGCTTTGAAGGCTGCTGGCGTTGGCCGGGACCGGGCCGCCGTCCGCAGAAGTCGCTGGCGGGGCCTGCCCGTTCGACTGGTCGCAGCACCGGTCTGTCCCTGCCGTCCGGCATGATTGGACGGCGCACTGCTCGTGCGCTCCACGGTCGGGCGATGATGGTGAGGAACGTGGTGGACCGGCTTCAACTGGCCAGCGGTGACTGGGAGATCCTCGACCGGATCGGCGACCCGGGCGGCTACGGCGAAGTCTTCGAGGCGCTCGCCTCGGACGGCACCCGCGTGGCCGTCAAGCTGATCCCGAAGGGCCCCGGCGTCGACCGGGAACCGGAGTTCGCTGAGCTGAGCGCCCGCAGCGTGGTGCCTGTGCTCGCGGTCGGCGAGACGGAGACCCACGTGGTCATCGTCATGCCGAAGGCCGAGAAGTCGCTCGCAGCCTTCCTGAAGGAACGCGGAGAGCCGCTTCCGGTGGCGGACGCCATCGCGATCTTGATGGATATCGCACAGTCCCTGTCCGACTTGGCCACCGCCGGCATAGTCCACCGCGACCTGAAACCGGCCAACGTCCTACTGCTCGACGACCGCTGGTGCCTGGCGGACTTCGGCATCTCCCGTTTCGCCGGCGCCGCCACCGCGAAGCTCACCTGGAAGGGCGGCGGCACCTCGGAGTACAAGGCTCCCGAGGTCTGGATGTACGAGCGGGCCACGTCCGCCAGCGACGTCTACTCATTCGGGGCCACCGCCTTCGAGGTGCTCTCCGGGAAGCCCCCGTTCCTGGGCCCGGACTTCCGGGAGCAGCACGTCGGCGAAGCCCCGCCGAACCTTCCCGGCCTGCCGCCTCTGCTGGCCTCGCTCATCGCGGGATGTCTTTCCAAGTCCCCGGAGGCGCGCCCCACGCCGGCCGAGATCCTGACGCGGTTGACCAAGGCGGCGGCCCCGGCTGCCTCCGGAGGTCTGGCGGCGCTCTCCGAGGCGAATCGGGAGCACGCCGTGCAACTTGCCGAGATCGGCCAGCAGGCGTCCCGCCGCGATGCTGCACAGGAGCGCTGGATGCGCCTGTTCGGCGACGCGGAGAACTCGCTTCTTCAGATTTCGGAGGAGTTCGCGCAGCAGCTCGCGGAGCACGCGCCGGACGGAAAGCTCACGCGGTTCGGCCCGGGTGAGTGGGTCTTCGAGCTAGGTGTGGTCAAGCTCGGGTTCTCCTCCCCTCGGGGGGCGATCTACGACTGGGGCACCGGGACGCCGCCGTTCGACGTCGTCGCCTATGCGACCGTCGTCCTGCGAGTACCCGACTACCACCCCGGCCCCCACCCGGCATTCGCGCGGCCGAACACTGTCAGCGCTCATGGCTACAAGGGCCGGAGCCATTCGCTCTGGTACTGCAACGCCCAGGCCACTGGGCGCTTCCGCTGGTTCGAGACCGCGTTCATGACCTCGCCGGATGTCGTGGTGCACCCGTCCGTCGAGCCGTTCGCCCTCACGCCGAACGCCGAGGCGCGCCGTGCATTCGAGACTGCGGAGGTACACCAGGTGGCCTGGCCGTTCACCCCGTTGGAGCCCGGGGACATCGGGCCCTTCATTGGCCAGTGGGCGACCTGGCTCGCGGAGGCCGCCCAGGGGAGGCTCACGTTTCCCGTCCAGCTGCCCGTGCCGCTGCCAGCAAGAGCTGGACGTAAAGATGCCGGCGGGTTCCGAGAGCAGTGAAGCCAGCACCGTAAGCCGCCCCGTCGACCGCGGCGGCACTCCGCTGGGCCGCTGGCACCTGGACACGCACGAGGTGGGCCGCGTTGGCGGCCTCAGTGCCGGGACCGCTCCGGGGCCGCTCCCCGCGCAGCTCTGCGGGAGGAGCGGCCCCGGGAGATTCAGCGCCGGCTGTTGCGGGTCTGACGCCCCTGTGCGGGTGCCGGAGCCGCCGGGCCTGCAGCCTTGGTGCGGACGCCGGGCTTCTCGAGGTTGGCCGAGGGCGCGGCCGAC
Organism: Kitasatospora sp. NPDC127111; assembly: GCF_042677465.1. Lineage (NCBI taxonomy): Bacteria > Bacillati > Actinomycetota > Actinomycetes > Kitasatosporales > Streptomycetaceae > Kitasatospora > Kitasatospora sp. NPDC127111. The sequence continues at coordinate 5,339 of NZ_JBHXTG010000127.1, read as the reverse complement.
AGCTCAGCGATCCGGCGGACCCGCCAGACCATGACGGCGGTAACGGACTCCGCGGTGTCGAGTTCTCGGCGGTTCCTGGCCTTCTCCAAGAGCGCGGCCGGGTCGTAACCGGCCGCCTCCGCCTCCGCCAGGGTGGCCGCGAGCGCGTCCCAGTCGCTCCCGCAGTGCTCGCCGGTCCCGACTTCGGGCAGCTTCGCCCGGATCACCGCGTCCTGGCGCTCGCGAACCGGCGACGGCAGGGAGCGACCCCGTGCGGCCATAGCCGCCATCGGGCGGGCGGCCACCGTGGCGTACGCCGCCCGCAGCTGCTCGGCCGCCGTGCTCGCGGCGGCGGCCTGCTGAGCGTGTGAGCGCGCGGAGTGCCATCGGGCGGAGGCGATGGCCAGCAGGATCAGGGCCGACAGCAGCATGGCGGTCACGCCGCCATCCTCGCCCCGGTTCCCGGTGTAGCCGCTGCTAAGCATCTGACGGGCCGCTGCTCGCACGGCCCGGTTGTCGGCCCGCTCGGCGCGCACGTGGGACCGCGATGCCCGCTCGAATGCCCGTGCCGCCGCGATGAGTTGGGCCCTGGTGTCGGCCGGGGCACGGACGGCCAGGACGTCGATGATCTCGATCGCGCCGACCAGCTGCGCCGCCGCGTCTTCCTCGCTCCCTTCGTCGATGGTGTGGGTGGCGTCGTCGACCGCGGCGGCGGCGTCCCGGCGGGCACGGGCGGCCCTGGAACCGGGCACGCGGGCCGTGCCCGTGGCCGGGTCGCCCTGCTCGGTGGTGCTCGCTCCGCTGGCCCGGACGCCGCCGTCCAGCCGCTTGCGGATGCGCGGGAGGGAGAGGTCGGGGGCCAGCTTCGAGCCGGGGAAGTAGATCGGCGCGCCCGCCGCGTTGCGGTCGTCGGGGTCGGCAACCGAGTAGCCCAAGGTGTCGCCGGACGGTCCGATGCGCCGCTGCACCAGCAGGCCGGCGGCGGCGAGGCGGTCGAAGAACTCGGCTTCGGTCTGGCAGCCAGCGACGGCGCGGCGGACCTGGTCTCGCAGTTGGAGGCGCACGGGTTCCGGGCGGCCGAGCCGCTCGGCCTTGTGGGCTTCCGCGCTGGTCGGGCGCTTGGCGGCGGTCTTGTCGCCGGGGTTGAGCTGCTTGAGGCCGTAGTCCTTCTCGATCTGCCGGCACTCGTCCTGGGCGCGGTGGGCGTCGCCGTTGAGCCGGGCTTGGCGCCCGTCGCCGCGTACGACGGTGGCCATGATGTGGATGTGGCGCGGGTCGTGGCGGACCGCGATCCAGCGGCATCCGTCCGGGTCGTCGGGGTCAGCGATGCCGGCCGCGGCGACAACGCGGCGGGCGACCTCGGCCCACTCCTCGTCGGAGAGCAGGCGATCATCGGGGTCGGCGCTGACGGGGCAGTGCCAGACGTGCTTCTTGGGTCGCCGGGGCCCGAGCTGGTTGACCCGCAGGTCCAGGACCTGCTCCAACAGCTTCAGGCTGGCTGCGGGATCACGGCCCGGGTCGGGCGCGAACCCGTCGAAGGACGCCACCAAGTGCGGGTCGAAGTGTTCGTCGTGCTTGCCGGGGCCGTAGAGGTACGCCAACAGGCCGTACGTCTTGCTGCCACGGCTGATGTCAGGGACCAATTGGTCCACCGGCGACCAGCTGTGCGGCTGCGGCGTCGACCGCGGCGACCGCGGTACGGACGGCTCCGAGCGTCGGGGCAAGCTCTGTCGGCTGGACGTAGCCGGCGGCGTTGAGGCCGAAGACCATCTGGTTCAGGTTGTTGCCGACGCGGGCGAGCTGCGCGCGGGAGGCGGCGAGTTCGTCGATGGCGTGGTCGAGGCGGTCTTGGGGGTCGCGGTCGGCAGGTGTTCCGCGGGCGGCGCTGATGGCGCTGGTCGCGAGGAAGCGGCCGACGGTGACGGCGCGGGCAGCGGCGGCAGTGTCGATCTCGACTTTCTCGTCAGTGTTCAGACGCACGGTCAGCTTGCACGTGCGGCTCTGGGGGTCGCGGTGGCGGCGTCGCGGGCGGCGCGCGGGCGGCGCGTCGGCGGTTGGCTCAGCGGTCGACTCGGTGGCGTCGTTCAGCGGCTCGATCGTCTCTCCTCCTTCTCCCTCCCGGCACCGCCTGGTGCCGGGAGACCGAGGACGAGTCGAGCGCCCCCGCTCGACTCGTCCTCGGTCTCCCTCGCCCCTCCTGGGGGCGAGGGCAAGTGCCAAAGTCGGGCGTAAGCCCGGCTTTGGCGATAGCTTGCTGCGCCGTAGGGGCCAAGCTGTCAGGCACCGAACTGCGCTACCGGGAAAGCGATTTGGTCTTCTCAGGCGGCGGCGTCCTCCAGTTCGAGCTTGGCGTCGAGGAGAAGTCCGAGCCCGTAGTCCATGACCTCGACGGGGCCTTCCAGGACGACCTTGGGCCCGTGAGCGGTCCGGCGAACGAGCCAGCTTCCGTCGCTGGCGGCGGTGGCGGTGCGGACGAGGCGCTGGTCCAGGAGGAGGGTCATCAGGGCGTCCGGGGTGGTCTTCGGCGTGGTGCGGCGGGTCATTAGCGCTTCCTTGGAGCAGAGTTGGGCGTGGTGGGCCGCTGAGCGACGGGGTGCGGGGATTGCGCTGTGTCGGTTGCCGAGGCCGGCGGGGGTTTGGTGTCCTCGATCATCTGCAGCAACTTGCCCATGCGCTCGTTGCTGATGGAGTAGCCCTGCTCCCGGAGTCCGGCGGCCACGACCTCCCGGTTGGTGCGGCCGGCCCTCGCAGCGGCCTCCCTAGCGACGGGCACCAGCACCTCCAACTTCACCCGTGCCCGTCCGGTAGTCGGCACCGGACCGGACGAGCCCGACGCGGGGACCGGACCGGACGGACCCGGCACGGGGACCGGACCGGACGGACCCGGCACGGGGACCGGACCGGACGGACCCGGCACGGGGACCGGACCGGACGGACCCGGCACGGGGACCAGACCGGACGGACCCGGCACGGGGACCAGACCGGACGGACCCGGCACGGGGACCAGACCGGACGAGCCCGACGCGGGAGCCGGACCGGACGGACCCGGCACGGGGACCAGACCGGACGAGCCCGACGCGGGGACCGGACCGGACGGACCCGGCACGGGGACCGGACCGGACGGACCACTGATCAGCCCAAGGCGCGGTTGTTCGGCGAGGTCCTGGGCGTGATCCCGCTCCGGACCGTCGGGGCGGGTGCGGCGGAAGCGGGTGCGCCACCAGGACCGGACCGCGCCTGGCTCGTCGGTCCGCTCTGCGCGGGCCGACAGCGTCTCGCCGTCCTCGGCCTTCGAGGCCGCCGACTCGCTGTCCAACGTGGTGGGAGCGTGCCGCGAGATCATGATGTACAGGTGGGTCGCGCCGGCCAGACCCAGCGGCGCAAGCGTGCTCAGCGCCCCGACCGCGGCACTCTGCAGGTGGAAGGCACCGTGCGCGGGCCGCTGCTGGTTGAGGGTGATGGCGTGGAGAGCGTTCGCCCAGATCGAGACGCCGGTCGCCCCCGAGAAAAGGCTCCACGTGTAGAGGCGCGCTGTCCACTTCGCCTCGCGGAGCAGGACGAGAGCACGCACTCCATAGGCGATGAAGCCGTCCACGACCAGTGGAAACGCATAGGTCAGCGGCTCGCGGACCTGGATCGCCTCGGCCGTCTGCTGCAAGGCGTCGTAGGAGAGGCCGAAGCCGGCTGCGCCGAGGAGTCCGATTCCGGCGACGTCCCAGCGGGACATCTGTCGCGTGCGGGGCTCGCTCACGCCGCCACCGCCGTGGGCTCCGGGCTGAACGCGGCGGCGATGCGCTGCTCACGCCGCAGCAGGAAGGGCCGCTTCTCGAGCTGGGCGCGGGCCTCGCGCAGTCGGGTGAGTGCCCGCTTGCGGCCGATGCCGAGCACCGGTGCCCAGATCCGCAGGTCGAGGTCGAGGATGGCGGCGATCACGGAGACGCTGTGCCTCTCCTGCCGGGAGAGGTGGACAGGGCGGCCGTTGAGAGCGGCGACGACCCGCTCTTCTTCCCATCGGCCGACGGTGCTGAGTCGGTGCAACACGATCCGCTCGCTCTCGACGAGGCCGCCGCGGATCCCGTAGCGGTCGTTGGTCTCCAGTGCTTCGGTGAGGCACTCGTCGCTGACGGGGCAGCTTCCGCACACAGCCTTGGCGGCCTGGGTCTCCTCGGACTGGTCGGGCAGGGGGTAGAAGCGGTCAGGGGCCAGGGTGCCGGCGCAGGCGGCGCGCTGCACCCAGGTGAAGTCGCGGCGTCGGGTGGCGATCGAGGTGGTGCTAGACACTGGGTTGGGTCTCCGGGTGGGTCCGCGGCCGGGGAGCGCGGAGGTTCGGGGTGGGGCGGGCTGACGTGACCGGGGGTGGCCACGCCGGCCCGTCGATGGCTAGCGCGGGCGGGTGCCGGAGAGACGGGTTGCCGTCTCCGGGACTCTGGCGAGCGTTCTGATCCGCCGATCGACCGCCGGGCTCGTCCTGGAGTCTGCGGGCGCGCTCGGGCGGCTGGCCTGCAGCTGGGCCAGGGCCCGCAGGTAGCCGGGCGAGGCGTCCTCCCGGGTCTTGATCCTTGGTTCCTGCGCGGGCCCCTCGTTCCGACCGTCTCGGCGGGCTGTCCCTGTAGCCGCGGCGCCGTGGGCGCCCAGCACCCGGATGCTCCGCAGGATCGTTTCTCCCTTGGCCTGGTTGAGCTTCGCGACGAGCGCCGCGGCGAGGGTGCGAACGTGCGTCGCGTAGGCCGGGGACTCGGCGCGGACGTCCAGTCGCCCTGTCTGGTGGTCGAAGCCCACCGCGGTGACGTGGGCGGCGAGGTCTCCGACGGTGGCCGGCCAGAGGTCGAGCAGTCCGCCACCGGCCAGCGGAGCCTGCCAAGCGTGCTGGACCATCAGGTCGGACAGGGCCGCTCCCAGGCCCACGGGGTCGACCCGGCCGCGCCGGGGCACGGCCGCCCACCCGACGGCCTGGGCCTTCACCACGCTGTCGGGGCGCTTGGCCGCGTCAGCGCGGGCTCGGCGGAGGGCGAGTCGGGCGAGGTCGATCCCGGCGGCGGGCTGGTTGTGGCTCATCGTGCTGTTCCTGTTCGAAGGTGGCTGGTGGTGGCGCGGAGACGGAGCACGCGCTCGACGAGGTCGCGCCCGTAGATCTGCTCCGCCTGCTCCCGGCCGGCGATGGCCAGGGCGGAGGTGACCAGGGCAGGTCTGCCGCTGAGGTACTGGCGCCATGCCGTGGTGCGGGCTTCGCGGTGTTCCTCGCTGGTGGGCTGGTCGTCGAGGACGGCTAGTGCCGCATCAGGCAACGTTCGCCCCGTCGATGTGTCGTCCGGTTGCTGCGAAGGGCGGCACCGGGCGGTCAGAATGATCACGTGGCTGAA
>NZ_JBHXTG010000126.1:0-14677 GCF_042677465.1 Kitasatospora sp. NPDC127111 | reverse complement strand
GCCTCGCCGAGTGCGCCGCCGAAGATCCGGAAGTCGTGGGCGTAGGTGAAGACCGTGCGGCCGTGGACGGTGCCCCAGCCGACGATGACGCCGTCCGTGTGCGGTTTTTTGGCCTCCAGGCCGAAGCCGGTGGCGCGGTGCCGGCGCAGCGGCTCGACCTCGTGGAACGAGCCCTCGTCGAGGAGCAGCTCGATGCGCTCACGGGCGGTCAGCTTGCCCTTGGCGTGCTGCGCCTCGGTGGCGGCGGCGAGGCCGTGGTGGACGTCCTGGCGGATCCGGCCGAGTTCGGCGACCCGTGCGGCCATGGTCATGGGGCGGCTCCTGGCGGGTTCGGCCGGCTCAGCCGGCGCGGAGGGCGACGTGGTCGCAGAGGGCGGACAGGGCGCGGCGGGCCGGGAGGGCGGGCAGCGCGTCCAGGGCGGCCCGGGCGCGGTCGAGGCGGCGGTGCATCACGGCCTCGGCCTCGGCGAGCGCGCCGGAGCGCTCGAAGAGCTCCAGCGCCCGGGCGGCGTCGGCGGCGGACACGGCGCCGCCGGTGAGCAGCGCGCGCAGTTCGGCGTCGGCCGGGTCGGCGCCCTCGCGGGCGAGCAGGACGGGCAGGCTCTGGACGCCGGCCAGCAGGTCCCGGCCGCGTTCCTTGCCGGTGGATCCGGCGGGCGCGCGCAGGTCCAGCAGGTCGTCGGCGACCTGGAAGGCGATGCCGAGCTGCTCGCCGTACTCGGTGAGCGCGGCCGCGGCCGGGGCCGGGGCGCCGGCCTGGACGGCGCCGATGCCCAGGGACATGGCGAGCAGGGCGGCGGTCTTGCCGGCCGCCACCCGGAAGTAGTGGGTGACCGGGTCCACGCCGGGGCCGGGGCCGGTGAGTTCGCGCAGCTGGCCGGAGACCAGGCGGCCGGCGGCCTGGGCGTTCAGGTGGACGGCGGCGGAGCCGAGGTCGGCGGCGAGCTGGGCGGCCCGGGCGAGCAGCCAGTCCCCGCCGAGGACGGCCGCGCGCTCGCCCCAGCGGGCGTGCAGGCTGGGCCGGCCGCGCCGGGTGTCGGCTCCGTCCATCACGTCGTCGTGGCAGAGCGAGGCGAGGTGGACCAGCTCGGCGATGGCGGCGGCCTGGGTGACGCCGGGCGTCCCCGGGTCGCCGAACTCGGCGCCGAGCAGGACGAGCAGCGGGCGCAGGCGCTTGCCGCCGGCCTCGGCGAGGTGTCCGGTGATGGCGGTGACCCGCGGGTCCGGGGTGTCGTCCGCGCCGGGAAGGAGCCATTGTTCGGCCTCGGCGAGCGCCGCGCGGATCCGGTCCTCGAATTCGGGTTCGGCCAGGGCGAGCCGGTCCAGCAACAAGGCGGACGGAAGTCGTGGCGGGAGATCCGGCCCGCCGGAATTCCGGGTGTCGTACATTTGTCCGGCCCCCATGCGGAAACCCCCTCTGCGGCCCGGCCGCTACGGATTCCAGGTGTCTGTTCGAGCTTTCGACAGCTTCCGGCGGGCACGGACGGTCGTTCAACCGCGCTGACATGAAGGTGCCACTAGGGCGACGCGCCGCCGTTCGGCCAGAGATGTGTCAGCTTCCTGCCAAGATTCCCGCGGGCCGGCCGGCCCGGAAAGGCCGCCGCTTACGCTCCCAGGCGAAGCCCACCAGGAAGGCATGGGACATTGCGCAATCGCATCGCACTCGCCGCCGCACTCGCCGCCGGCACCCTCGCGCTGACGGCCGCTCCGGCCACCGCCGCCGACGCGGTCGTCGCGGACGCCACCGCCGGCCCCGGGGCGGGGAGGTCCTGCGGCGGGCTCCGGCTCACCGGCGCCCTGCCCGCGCCGCCCGCCGGGACGGCCGTGCAACAGCGGGTCAGCATCGGCGCGGACTGCAGGCCGGTGTTCGGCGAGGTCACCCTCGTCCCGGCCGAGGGCGCCCCGGCCGCGAAGGGCGTCGCGGCCGCCGCGGCCGCCGCGGCGGCCGCCCCGACGACACGGCAGTTCACGAGCTGGAACGAGATGTTCGACTGCTGCAACATCCGGATGACCGGCCTGTACACCACCTCGTCCTGGACCGGCGACGGCACCCGGATCACCACCGCGGACACCACCGCCACCCAGCAGTGGAACCGCGAGCCGTGGAACGCCGGCTGGTCGCTGAAGTCCGCGACGAAGAACTCCGACTGCACCGCCGACTGCGCCGCCTCGCACAACGAGGCCCACGCCGAATTCACCTACAAGGGAATTTTCGACGTCACCGGCGCGTGGTACGCCAATACCCATCATTCGTACGTCGACCTCGCCGCGGACGGCACCGCCACCTGCCGGTTCGACGTGGAATTGCGGCACACCTTCATCGGCTGGAACTGGCAGCGCGGCTGCCGGTGAACAGCCTGTTCGCGATGGCCGGATTTGTGGCAGCAAGCTGACAACGGGACCGGAAATACCCAGGTCAGGTTCCTAGCATGGACAGTCGGCCATGCACCTGACGATCAGATGGGCAGTGTCCTATGACCACCGAAGCCAGCCGTCTCCTGGCCCCCGACACCCTGCCGGACACGCCCCCGCCGCCACGCTGGGCGGTCTGGGTCGCGCACGCCGTGCCGCTGATCGCACTGCCGTCGACCCTGTGGCGGCTCGCCATGACCGTCGGCGTGCCGGTCGGGTACAGCGAGGCCGTCCTGCGCAGCGACTACGGCCTGCCCGGCACGGGCTACCTCGTCCTTCCGGCCATCTCGCTGCTCCAGGAGGGCGCGGCCCTGATGACCCTCGGGCTGGTCCGCCCCTGGGGCGAGGTGGTGCCGCGCTGGATCCCGCTGATCGGCGGCCGGCCGGTCCGGACCTGGGCGGCGGTCACCGCCGCACTGCTCGGGGCGGCGTTCATGACCGCGCTCACGGTCAGCCAGGCGATCGTCTGGGACAGCGTCGACGGCGGCAACCTGCGGGGCACCCACCGCGCCGTGATGGGCTGGCTCTACATGCCGCTGCTGCTCTGGGGGCCGCTGCTCACCGTGGTGGCACTGAACTACGCCGCGCGCCGGCGCCGGACCCCGGGCAGCCGACGGGCATGAACGCCGCCGCCCTCGTCCTGCTGGCGGCGCTCTCGCTGACCGTCTTCGTCACCGGCCTCGCCTCCGGCGCCCGCCGGCTGCTCGGCGTCCGGCTCGGCAAGGGGCGCGCCGTCGCCACCGGCCTGGTCGGGCTGGCCGCGGCGACCCTGGTCAGTTACCCGCTGCGCCACGTGCAGCCAGTCGCCCTGCTGACCCTGGAGATCGGGGTCTCCCTGGTGGCCGCCATGCTCTTCCTGGCGGCCACCGAGGTCCTGGTGCCCTCCGGCGTGATGCGCGGGCTGGTGCGGTTCCCCGGCTCACTGCGCCGGCAGGTCGCCCGGACCCGCCGCTACGGGCGGCTCAGCCGGATATTCGTCCGGCACGGCCTGGGCCGCTTCCTCAGCGGCCGGACCCGCCGCGGGCCCAACGCGGCCGCCGAACGCGCCGTCCTGGCGGCCTCGTTGCGACTGGCGCTGGAGGAGGCCGGGGTCACCTTCGTCAAACTGGGCCAGGTGATGTCCACCCGGCACGACCTGCTGCCGCCCGAGTTCACCACCGAACTCGGCATGCTCCAGGACCAGGCCTCGCCCGAGCCCTGGGACGCCGTCGAGCAGGTGCTCCGCGAGGAGCTGGGCGCCGCGCCGGACGAGGTGTTCGCCGAGTTCGACCGCAAGCCGTTCGCGGCCGGCTCCATCGCCCAGGTCCACCGCGCCCGGCTGCCCGGCGGCGAACAGGTCGCGGTGAAGGTGCAGCGCCCCGGCGCCCGCGAGATCGTCGTCGACGACCTGGACATCCTCTACCGCTTCGCCGAGCGGCTGGAACAGCACACCGAGTGGGGGCGCAGCGTCGGCGCCGTCACCCTCGCCCAGGGCTTCGCGGTCTCGGTGCACGAGGAGCTGGACTTCCGGATCGAGGCCCGCAACACGCTCTCGGTGGCCGCCGCGATCGCCGAGGCCGGCGGGAACTCCGTGATCCGGGTGCCCGAGGTGCACGAGGACCTCACCGCCAAGCGGGTGCTGGTCACCGAGTGGATGTCCGGCATCCCGCTGCACAGCGCCCCCAAGGTGCTGGACGAACGCGGACTGGACCGGCACGCGCTGGCCGGCGCGATGCTGGAGTGCCTGCTCGGGCAGATCATGACCAGCGGCGTCTTCCACGCCGACCCGCACCCGGGCAACCTGCTGCTGCTCGACGACGGCACGCTCGGCATGCTCGACTTCGGCTCGGTGGGGCGGATCGACCGCTCGCTGCGCGCCACCCTGCGCGGCATGGTGCTGGCCCTGCACCGCGGCGACCCCGGGGGCCTGTGCGACGCGCTGCTGGAGATGGTGGTGCACCCCGAACACATCGACGAACGCCAACTCGAACGCGCCGTCGGCCAGTTCCTCGCCCGCCACTTCGCGCCCGGCACCAAGCCCGACCGGGAGATGTTCGCCGACCTGTTCGCGATCGTCTCCCGGCACGGCATCAACGTGCCGCCGGAGATCGCGGCCGTGTTCCGCGCCCTGGCCACCATGGAGGGCTCGCTGGACCGCCTGGTGCCCGGCTTCGACATCGTCACCGAGGCCCGCTCCTTCGCCGTCAGCCAGCACCTGCGCAAGCTCAAGCCGGAGACGCTCGGCCGCACCGTGGCCGAGGAACTGCTCGGACTGGTCCCGATGCTGCGCCGGCTGCCGCGCCGGATCGAGCGGATCGGCTCCGCCGTGGAGGGCGGGCAACTCACCGTCGGCGTACGGATGTTCTCCGACCCGGAGGACCGGCGGTTCCTGCGCTCGCTGGTCCACGAGATCCTGCTCGCCTTCCTCGGCGGCGTGATCGGCCTGGTCGGGGTGCAACTGCTGCGCACCGAGGGCGGCCCCATGCTCAGCCAGGGCCTCGGGCTGTTCGAACTCTTCGGCTACAACCTGCTGGTGGTCAGCTCCGTGCTGGTGCTGCGCGTGCTGTTCCTGATGATCGGCCCCGGCCACAGACGCTGAACACCACCCGACGACGAGGCCCCGCTCCCGGCTCGCGGAAGCAGGGCCTCGGTCGTTCCCGGGCGGACCGGTCAGCGCTTGGCGGCGGCGCGCTGGTAGGCGCGGCCGGCGAGCGGGACGACGACGGCGAGGAGGGCGGCCAGGACGATCACGGCGGCGAGGACCGGGTGCTCGGAGGGGAAGGCGCCGCTGGACTCGCCGCGTTCGTTGCCGAAGAGGTCGCGGGCGGCGGAGACGACGGCGCTGACCGGGTTCCACTCGACGACCACCCGCATCCAGCCGGGCAGGCCCTGCGGCGGGACGAAGGCGTTGGACAGGAAGGCGAGCGGCATCATCACGACGCCGGCGACGGCGCTCACCGCCTCCGGACTGCGCAGGGAGAGGCCGACCAGGGCGCCCACCCAGGACATCACGAAGCCCATCAGGAGCAGCAGGCCGAACCCGGCCAGGGTCTGGAGGACGCCGTTGTGCGCCCGCCAGCCGATCAGGTAGCCGACCAGGGCCATGATCGCGGACGTCCAGGAGACCAGGACGAGGTCGGCGGCGGTGCGGCCGAGCAGGACGGAGGAACGGGAGATGGGGAGCGCGCGGAAGCGGTCCACCAGGCCGTTGTTGAGGTCCTCGACCACGCCGACCGCGGTGGTGGTGAGGTTGGCCAGCATCACCTGGGCGAAGATGCCGGCCATGATGTATTCCTTGTAGCCGCCCTGGCCCGGGACCTGCATCGCGCTGCCGAAGAGGTAGCCGAAGACCAGGACGAAGGCCACCGGCATGACGGTGATCCCGAGCAACTGTTCCGGCATCCGCCGGATGTGCCGCATCTGGCGGCCGGCGAGGGCGACCGTGTCGCTGAACACCTCGGTCATGCTGCCTGCATCTCCTTGGGCTGCGCCGGGTCCCCGGCGGGGGTCGGGTCCGGGGCGGGCGCGGAGCCCGGCTGCCCGGTGAGGGCGAGGAAGACGTCGTCGAGCGAGGACCGGCGGACGGCGAAGTCCTGCGGCTCGATGCCGAGCCGCTCCAGCCCGAGGGCGGCGGAGGCGATGGTGCTCACCCCGCCGCCCATCGGCACCGACACCGTGCGGGCGTCCTGGTCGACGGTCGGCTCGCCGGAGGACAGCTCGGCCAGCACCCGGGTGGCGGCGGCCAGGTCGGCGGCGGTGGCCACCGTGACCTCCAGGCGCTCGCCGCCGACCTTGCGCTTCAGCTCGTCGGGGGTGCCGTCGGCGATGACCAGGCCCTTGTCGATCACCACGATCGAGTCGGCGAGCTGGTCCGCCTCCTCCAGGTACTGGGTGGTGAGCAGGACGGTGACGCCGTTGTGCACCTGCTCCTTGATCATCTCCCAGAGCGCGAGCCGGCTGGTGAGGTCCAGGCCCGTGGTCGGCTCGTCCAGGAAGAGCACCGGCGGCGCGGCGACCAGGCTCGCGGCGAGGTCGAGCCGGCGGCGCATGCCGCCGGAGTACGTCTTCGCCATCCGGCCGGCCGCGGCCGTCAGGTCGAACTTCTCCAGCAGCTCGTCGGCCCGGGCCCGGGCGCCGCGCCGGCCGAGCCGCAGCAGCCTGCCGATCAGCTGGAGGTTCTCCCGCCCGGTGAGCCGCTCGTCCACGGCCGCGTACTGGCCGGTGAGGCCGACGTTCGCGCGGATCCGCTTCTGCTGGGTGGCCAGGTCGAAGCCGGCGACGGTGGCGCGGCCCTCGTCCGGGGTCAGCAGGGTGGTGAGGATGCGGACGGTGGTGGTCTTGCCGGCGCCGTTGGGGCCCAGCACGCCGAGGATGGAGCCGGCCGGCACCTCCAGGTCGATGCCGTTGAGCGCCTGGTGGTCGCCGTACCGCTTGCGGAGGCCCTCCGCCGAGATTGCCGTTTCCATGACGGCCACTCCTTACGTGTCTGCGATGGGTGGTCAGTTGACGGGGGCCAGGAGGCCGGTGAGGCGGGCGAGGAGGACCCGCCCGATCTCGGCCGCCGGGTCCGGCTGGAGCAGGTGCCCGTGGTGCGCGTGCACCGGGTGGGTGGTGACGGTGCCGGTCAGGTGCGGCTGCCAGGCGGCCGCCGACCGCTCGGCCTTGGCGGCGGGGTCGTCGGTGTCGACGGTCGAGACGAACAGCAGCAGGTCGCCGTCGAACCGGCGCGGCCGGTAGGCGCCGCTGAGCACGTGGTTGTTGACGCCGACCTTCACGAAGGCGGCGATGTGCCGCTCCTCAAGGCTGCCGAGCGCGCTGTCCCGGGCCCGGATCAGCTCCATCGCCCGCCCGTGGTCGAGCGGTTGGGCGCGCAGCTCGGCCAGGTCGTAGCCGACGAAGTCCAGCAGCGTCTCCAGGACGTCCCGCTCGGTGGGCACGGTGTACCCCTCCTCCTCGGTCCAGGCCTCGTCGAACGGGGTCTGGTCGAGGTTGGCGAGCAGTGCGACCCGCTCACCGGCCTCGGCCAGCCGGACGGCGACCTCGTGCGCGACGATCCCGCCGAAGGACCAGCCGACCAGGTGGTACGGGCCGGCGGGCTGCACCGACCGGATCTGCTCGACGTAGTCGGCCGCCATCTCCTCGACACTGCGGGCGATCCGCTCGTCCGTCCCGTCCAGCCCGCGGGCCTGGAGGCCGTAGACCGGGTACTCGGCGCCGATGTGCTTCAGCAGCGAGGAGTACGGCCAGCTGAGGCCGCCGGCGCCGTGGACGCAGAACAGCGGGTGCCGGTCGCCGCCGGTTCGCAGCGGGAGCAGCACCTCGAAGCCGTCACCCCCCTGTCCGCTGCCGAGCTTCTCGCTGAGCCGGGCGACGGTCGGGGTCTCGAAGACGCTCCGGTTGCCGATCTTCACACCGAGGACGGAGCGGATCCGGCTGACGAGCTGGATCGAGGTGATGCTGTCGCCGCCCAGCTCGAAGAAGCTGTCGTCGATGCCCACCCGGTCGACCTTCAGCACCTCGGCGAACAGGCCGCAGAGGACCTCCTCCTGCGCCGAGCGCGGACCGCGGCCGGCGCTGGCGCCGGCCTCCGCGGCGGGGGCGGGGAGCTGCTTGCGGTCGAGCTTGCCGTTGACGGTGAGCGGGAGGGCGTCCAGGGCGACGAAGGCGGACGGGACCATGTAGTCCGGGAGGGCCGCGCCGAGGTGGGCGCGCAGCGCCTCGGCGTCGAGGACGGCGCCGGCGGCGGGGACGACGTAGCCGACCAGGCGCTTGGTGCCCGGCTGGTCCTCGCGGACGACCACCGCCGACCGTGCCACGTGCGGGTGGCGGGCCAGGACGGTTTCGATCTCGCCGAGTTCGATGCGGAAGCCGCGGATCTTGACCTGGTCGTCGGAGCGGCCGAGGTATTCGAGGTCGCCGGTGGGGGTCCAGCGGGCGAGGTCGCCGGTGCGGTACATGCGCGCGCCGGCGGGGCCGTGGGGGTCGGCGGTGAAGCGTTCGGCGGTGAGGGCGGGGCGGTGGAGGTAGCCGCGGGCGAGGCCGGCACCCGCGAGGTAGAGCTCTCCCGTGACACCGGGGGCGACGGGTTGGAGAGAGGTGTCGAGGACGTAGGTGCGGGTGTTGGGGATGGGGGTGCCGATGGGCGGTACGCCGGTGCCTGCGCTCAACGGTGTCGAGAGGGTGGCGGCGACGGTGGATTCGGTGGGTCCGTAGGCGTTGATCATGCGGCGGCCGGGGGCCCAGCGGTCGACGAGTTCGGCGGAGGTGGCGTCGCCGCCGACGATCAGGGTGCGGAAGTGCGGGAATGCGCCGTTCGGGACGCTGGCCAGGGCGGCGGGTGGGATGAGGGCGTGGGTGACCTGTGCGGTTTCCAGGACGTCGGCGAGGACGTCGCCGGCGAGCGGTCCGGCGGGCGGGACGACGAGGGCGGCGCCGGCGGCGAAGGTCATGACGAGTTCGAGGACGGAGGCGTCGAAGCTGGGTGAGGCGAACTGGAGGACGCGGCTGTCGGGGGTGACGTGGAAGCGTTCGATCTCGGCGGTGGCGAAGCTCGCCAGGCCGGTGTGGCTGACGACGACGCCCTTGGGGCGGCCGGTGGAGCCGGAGGTGTAGATGACGTAGGCCGGGCTCGCCGGGGCGACGTTCACCGTCGGTCGGGTGGTGGATTCGGTGTCGAGGTGGGGGAGTTCGCGGAGCACCAGGGTGGGTGCGGCGTCCTCCAGCATGTAGGTGATGCGCTCGGTGGGGTAGTCGGGGTCGACGGGCAGGTAGGCGGCGCCGGTCTTGAGTACGGCGAGTTGGGCGATGACGATGTCGACCGAGCGGGGCAGGACGAGGGCGATGATCTGTTCCGGTCCGGCGCCTTGGCGGGTGAGCCAGTGGGCGAGTCGGTTGGCGCGTTCCTCGACCTCGGCGTAGGTGAGCGTGAGCGGGCCGCTGACCAGGGCGGGTGCGTGCGGGGTGGTGTCGGCGGCGGCTTCGAAGAGGCCGTGGAAGGTGGCCGGGGCCACCTCGCGCGGGTTGCCGGACCACTTGCCGAGCAGCGCGTGCTCCTCGGCGGTGAGGACGTCGATGCTCCCGACCCGGATGTCCGGGTCGGCCGCGACGGCTTCCAGCACGGTGACCAGGCGGGCGCCGAGTGCTTCGGCGGTGCTGCGGTCGAACAGGTCGGTCGCGTACTCGACGCTGCCGGCCAGCCCGTCCGCCGACTCCGCCAGCTGGAAGGTGAGGTCGAACTTCGCCGAGTCGAGCGCGAGTTCGTACGGCGCGACCTGGAGCCCGGTCAGGCCGAGCGTCGCCTCCCCGGTGTTCTGGAAGGCCAGCATGACCTGGAACAGTGGGTGCCGGGCCATCGACCGCTCGGGGTTGAGGATCTCCACCAGGCGCTCGAACGGCACGTCCTGGTTGGCGTACGCGGCGAGGTCCGTCTCCCGGACCCGGCCCAGCAGTTCGCGGAAGCCGGGGTCGCCGGACAGGTCGGTGCGCAGCACGAGCGTGTTGACGAAGAAGCCGACCAGCTCGTCCAGCGACTCGTCCGTACGGCCGGCCGTCACGCTGCCGACCGGGATGTCCGAGCCGCCGCCGAGGCGGTGCAACAGGGTGGCCAGCGCGGCCTGGACGACCATGAACAGGCTGCTGCCCGTGGTCCGGGAGAGCGCGAGCAGCCGCTCGTGGGTGGCGGCCGGCACGTGGAAGGGGACGGTGTCGCCGCGGTAGCTCATCCGGGCCGGGCGGGGCCGGTCGGTCGGCAGGGCCAGCTCCTCCGGGAGGCCGGCCAGGGCCGTGCGCCAGTACTCGACCTGGCGGTTGAGCTCGCTCGCCGGGTCGTGCTCCTCGCCGAGCACCTCGGCCTGCCAGAGCGTGTAGTCGGCGTACTGGACCGGCAGCGGGGTGAACTCCGGTGCGTGGCCGTCGAGTCGGGCCGCGTAGGCGGTGGACAGGTCGCGGGCGAGCGGGGCCATCGACCAGCCGTCCGCCGCGATGTGGTGCACGACCACCAGCAGCACGGACTCCTCGCCGGTGACCGTGAACAGCGCTGCCCGGACCGGCAGGTCGACGGCCAGGTCGAACCCGCGCGCGGCCTCGGCGGCCACCGCCTCGGCGGTGTAGGGGGCCACCAGGAGCCCCGGTCGGGCCGACTCGGGCGGCAGGACGAGCTGCCGCGGCCGGCCGTCGGCGTCCGGGAACACCGTCCGCAGGCTCTCGTGCCGGGCGGTGACGTCGCCGAGCGCGGCCGCCAGCGCCGCCGGGTCGACCGGGCCGGTGAGCCGGACCGCCAGCGGCAGGTTGTACGTGGCGCTGGGCCCCTCGAAGCGGTCGAGGAACCAGAGCCGGCGCTGGGCGGGGGAGAGCGGGACGGCCTCGGGGCGCGGGCGGGCGGTGAGCGCCGGGCGGCCGGTCGCGGCCCCGCCGAGGCGTTCGGCGAGCCCGGCGGGCGTCGGGGCCTCGAACAGCGTCCGGACGGCGAGTTCGGCGCCGAGCCGGGAGCGGACCCGGCCGGTGACCCGGACGGCGAGCAGCGAGTGGCCGCCGAGGTCGAAGAAGCTGTCGTCGATCGAGACCGCGTCGACTCCGAGGACCTCGGCGAAGATCTCGCACAGCGCCTTCTCCTGCGCGGTGCGCGGGG
This sequence comes from Kitasatospora sp. NPDC127111, assembly GCF_042677465.1. NCBI lineage: Bacteria > Bacillati > Actinomycetota > Actinomycetes > Kitasatosporales > Streptomycetaceae > Kitasatospora > Kitasatospora sp. NPDC127111. The sequence continues at coordinate 3,660 of NZ_JBHXTG010000126.1, read as the reverse complement.
CCCGGCCGTCGGAGCCGGTGCGCGGCGCGGGGGCGGGCAGCGCCCGGTGGTCCAGCTTGCCGTTCACCGTGCGGGGCAGCCGCTCCAGCGGGACGAACGCGGCCGGGACCATGTAGTCGGGCAGCCGCTCGCCCAGGCTGCGGCGCAGCTCGTCGGCGGCGGGCACGGCACGGCCGACGGCGGGGACGGCGTAGGCGACGAGCTCGCGGATGCCCGGGCGGTCCTCGCGGACCACGACGGCGGCGGAGGCGACGTCCGGGTGGGCCTCCAGTGCCGCCGTCACCTCGCCCAGCTCGATCCGGAAGCCGCGGAGCTTGACCTGGTCGTCGGTGCGGCCGAGGCAGTCGATGCGGCCGTCCCTGGTCCACCGGGCGAGGTCGCCGGTGCGGTACATCCGCGAACCGGCGGGGCCGTACGGGTCGGCGGTGAAGCGTTCGGCGGTCAGGCCGGGCCGGCCCAGGTAGCCGCGGGCCAGGCCCGCCCCGGCGAGGTAGAGCTCGCCCGCGACGCCCGGGGCGACCGGGCGTAGCGCGGCGTCCAGGACGTACGCCCGGTAGTTGTCCAGCGGGCGGCCGACCAGGACCCGGCCGGAGTCGGTGATCCGCTGGCCGAGGGCGTCGACGGTGGTCTCGGTGGGGCCGTACAGGTTGTAGGTGGCCAGGCCCTCGATCGCGGCGAGTTCGGCGCGCAGGGACTCGCCGAGCGCCTCGCCGCCCAGGCCCACCAGCAGCGGACGGGTGGCCGCGTCGGCGGTCAGGCCGAGTTCGTGCAGCTGCTGGAAGAGGCCGGGGGTGGTGTCGAAGTGGTCGATGCCGCCGACCTGCCGGACGTACGCCGCCAGGGCGGCGGCGTCGTGCCGGGCCTCGTCGTCGATCAGGTGCAGCTCGTGGCCGGCCAGCAACCACAGCAGCGGGTCGATCGCCGCGTCGAAGGAGAACGAGGCGATCAGGGCGACCTTGAGGCGGCGGCCGGCGGTGGCGGCGAGCTCCGGGGCGTAGAGGCGGCCGAAGTGGTCGTGGAACAGGTTGACGACGCTGCGGTGCTGGACGGTGACGCCCTTGGGGCGGCCGGTGGAGCCGGAGGTGTAGATGACGTACGCGGCGTTGTCGGGCCGCGGGGCGCCGCACCGCTCCTCGTCGGTCAGGTTCTCGCCCGAGTGGGCGGGGTGGCCCTCCGGCGCCCACAGCTCGGCGAGGTCGGCGAGTTCCGCGACCGGCCGGGCGTCCTCGGTCATGTGGGCGATCCGGTCGGCCGGGTACGCGTGGTCGATCGGCAGGTACACCGCGCCCGCCTTCATCACGGCGAGCAGCGCCACGACGTGTTCGGCGGAGCGCGGCAGTCGGACGGCGACCACCTGTTCGGGACGGACCCCGTCGGCGATCAGCCGGCGGGCCAGCCGGTTGGCCCAGCTGTTGAGCGCCGCGTAGCTGAGCCGGACGTCCCGGAAGACCAGGGCGGTGGCGTCGGGGGTGCGGGCGACCTGCGCCTCGAACAGGCCGGGCAGGGTGCCGGTGGGGTGGTCGCGGGCGGTGTCGTTCCACTCGACGAGCACCCGGTGGCGCTCCTCCGCGGTCAGCACGTCCACCGTGGACAGCGGGCGGTCCGGGGCGGCGACCAGGTCGGTGACCAGCCGGACCAGGCGGTCGGCGAGCTCCTGGGCGGTGGCGCGGTCGAACAGGTCGGTGGCGAACTCGATGCCGCCCTCGATGCCGTCGGGCTCTCCGTCCGCGGTGAACCGCTCGGCGAGGACGACGGACAGGTCGAAGTTGGACGTCCGCAGGCCGACCGGCTGCGCGGTGGCGTGCACACCCGGCAGGTCGAGCGTGGCCTCGGCGTTGTTCTGGAAGGACAGCATCACCTGGAACAGCGGGTGCCGGGCCAGCGAGCGGCTCGGGTTGAGCACCTCGACCAGCTGCTCGAACGGCACGTCCTGGTGGGCGTACGCGGCGAGGTCCGCCTCCCGGACGCGCTCGACCAGCTCGCGGAAGGTCGGGTCGCCGGAGAGGTCGGTGCGCAGCACCAGGGTGTTGACGAAGAAGCCGACCAGCTCGTCCAGCGCCTGGTCGGTGCGACCGGCCACCGGCGTGCCGACGGGGATGTCCTCGCCGGCGCCGAGCCGGTGCAACAGGGCGGCGAGCGCGGCCTGCGCGGCCATGAAGACGCTGGCGCGGTGGCGACGGGCGAGTGCGGCCAGGCCCCGGTGAGCAGCAGCCGGGATGCTGAGGGAGACCGTGTCGCCGCGGTAGCTCATCTCGGGCGGGCGCGGGCGGTCGGTCGGAAGGGCGAGATCCTCGGGCAGCGCGGCCAGGGTCGTGCGCCAGTAGTCGAGCTGGCGGGCGAGTTCGCCGCCGGGGGTGTGCTCGTCGCCCAGGACCTCCTGGCGCCAGAGCGTGTAGTCGGCGTACTGGACGGGCAGCGGTTGCCAGTCGGGGGCGGCACCGTCGAGGCGGGCCGTGTAGGCGGTGGAGAGGTCGCGGGCGAGCGGGGCCATCGACCAGCCGTCGGTGGCGATGTGGTGGACGACCAGGAGGAGCACGTACTCGGTGCCGTCGAGTGCGAACAGGCGGGCGCGCAGCGGGATTTCGCGGGTCAGGTCGAAGTCCCGGGCCGCGGTGGCGGCCAGTGCCCCGGGTAGTTCCTCCTCGGTGACGCCGACCACCGGGATGGCCGGCACGGCGTCCGCCGGGTCGAGCACCTGCTGGCGGGGGCGGCCGTCGGTGTCCGGGAAGACCGTCCGCAGGCTCTCGTGCCGGGCCACCACGTCGGCGAGCGCCGCGCGCAGGGCGGGCACGTGCAGTTCACCGGAGATCCGGATCGCCAGCGGCAGGTTGTAGGTGCCACCGGCGTCCTCGAACCGGCCGAGGAACCAGAGCCGGCGCTGGGCGGGGGAGAGCGGGATCTCCGCGGGCCGCGGGCGCGCGGTGAGCGCCTGCCGGGCCCGTCCGGCGGAGCCGACCAGCTCGGCGAGAGCGGCCACGGTCGGCGCCTCGAACAGCGCGCGGACCGGCAGCTCGACGCCCAGCTCGGAGCGGACGCGGCTGATCAGGCGGGTGGCGAGGAGCGAGTGGCCGCCGAGGGCGAAGAAGCTGTCGTCGGCGCTGACGTGGGGGAGTTGGAGGACTTCGGCGAAGAGGGTGGCGAGGAGCTTTTCGCGTTCGGTGGCGGGGGTGCGGCCGGTGGGGCGGTCGGTGAAGTCGGGGGCGGGGAGTTGCTTGCGGTCGAGCTTGCCGTTGGTGTTGAGGGGGAGGGTGTCGAGGGTGACGATGGTGGTGGGGACCATGTAGTCGGGGAGTTCGGTGGCGAGGTGGGCGCGCAGTTCGGCCGGGTCGGGCGCCCGGCCGGCGGCCGGGACGACGTAGCCGACGAGGAGCTTGACGCCGGGTCGGTCCTCGCGGACGACGACGGCGGCGCGGGAGACGTGGGCGTGCCGGGTGAGGACGGTTTCGATCTCGCCGAGTTCGATGCGGTAGCCGCGGACTTTGACTTGGAAGTCGGTGCGGCCGAGGTAGTCGATGGTGCCGTCGGGGGCCCATTGGGCGAGGTCGCCGGTGCGGTACATGCGTGCGCCGGCGGGGCCGTGGGGGTCGGCGGTGAAGCGTTCGGCGGTGAGGGCGGGGCGGTGGAGGTAGCCGCGGGCGAGGCCGGCGCCGGCGAGGTAGA
>NZ_JBHXTG010000125.1:0-15193 GCF_042677465.1 Kitasatospora sp. NPDC127111 | reverse complement strand
CCGCAGGAACGTCCTGCGGGGCACCGGCGCGTTGCGGGCGGGTTCAGTTCAGGCTGCCGCGCTCCCAGCGGTAGAACTCGCGCGCCATCGCGTCCTTGGGCTCCCGCCAGGTGGCCGGGTCGTACGCCTGGACGTACGCGGTGAGCGCGTCGCTGACCGCCCGGAACTCCGGGTGGCCGACCACCTTGGCGACGGCCGGGCCCGGCGGCCGGTCGGCCTCGATCAGGTGCAGGTAGACGTCGCCGAACTGGAAGAGGCTGCGGCCGGTGACGCCGATCAGGTGCGGCAGTTCGCCGCGGTCCGACTCGGCGAACACGTCCGCGATGCCCTGGGCCGCGTCCGGCTTCATCCGGGCGACGATCAGCGCGCGGTGGGAAGTCGGGCTCACAGCTCCGCCGCCTTCTTCTCGACCTTCTCGCGGATCAGCTGCATCTGGATCCGCGAGTTGCGGTTGATGTGGTTGACCATGCCCTCGTCGTCGACCGGGGCGGTGGGCTTCATCGCGAAGTCCTGGACCCAGCGCATCTTGGTGCCGGCCGGGACCTCCGCGTACTCCCAGCGGATGTCCATGAACTCGAACGGCCCGGGCTCGACCCGGCGGGCGCGCACCGCGAGCGAGGCCCGGTCCGTGGTGCGCTCGGAGACCCAGCTCCAGACCTGGCCGTTCTCGTCCGGGTGCATGGTGAGCCGGAAGCGCACGCTGTCGCCGTCCCGCTCCAGCACCTCGACGGAGGCGTACTCGCTGAACAGCTGCGGCCAGTTCTCCAGGTCGTTGGTGATCTCCCAGACCAGGTCGAGCGGCGCGGCGATGACGATCTCGTTGTCGGTGTGTCCGGGCATCTCAGGCACCGGCCTTCGCGGTGAACGCGGAGTTCACCAGTTCCAGGAACTCGGCCGGGGTCTTGGCCGACTCCGCGCCGTTGGTGACCTTGACGCCGTGGCGGTTCTCCAGTTCGCCGACCACGCCGAGCAGACCGAGGGAGTCCACGCCGAAGTCGTCGAAGCTGGCGCCGGGGCGCTCCAGCTCGACCGGGTCGATCACGACGCCGGCCCGGGCCTGGATGAGCGCGGCCAGTTCGGGATGGCTGAGGGTGTTGCTCACGGGGTGTTCCCTTCGCTAGTGAGCCGGATTGGGCGGTGTGCCGGGGTGGGCCCGGCAGGCCCAGGTGTGCCGGGGTGGGGTTGTCGGTCAGGCCGGGTCGTCGCGCCGGAGCACCAGCGCGGCGTTGGAGCCCATCAGCCCGCGGCTGAGCACCAGCGCGGTGCGCAGTTCGGCCGGGCGGGCGCGGCCGGTCACCAGGGCGAGGTCGTGGCAGACCTCGGTGACGTTGGGGGTGGGCGGCAGGACGCCGTCCTCCATGGCGAGCACGGCCGCCGCCGCGTCCAGCAGCGGTGCGCCGCAGTAGGCCCGTCCGGTGCCGGCCTTGGGGGCGGTCACCGGGACGCGCTCGGCGTACGGGCCGAGGGCGTCGGCCAGCGCGAGTGCCTCGGCGCGGTCGGCGGCCGGGACGCCGAGGGCGTCGGCGAAGACCACGTCGACCTCCTCCGCGGCGATCCGGGCCCGGTCGAGCGCGATCCGGATCGCGGCGGCCAGACCCTCCCGGGACTCCTCCCAGCGGGAGGCCCCGGTGAAGGTGGCGCCGTGCCCGGCGACGTGGGCGCGGACGGTGGCGCCGCGCCGGCGGGCCGCCTGCTCGTCCTCCAGCAGCAGCATCGCGCCGCCCTCGGCGGGGGCGAAGCCCTGGGCGCCGGGGGAGAACGGCAGGTAGGCGGTGTGCGGGTCGGTGGCGAGGCTGAGCTCGGGGTAGCCGAGCTGGCAGACCATCGAGTACGGCGCCAGCGGTGCCTCGGCGGCGCCGGCCACCACCGCGTCGGTGCCGCGCTCGATGGAGCGGGCCGCGTGCGCGAGGGCGTCCAGGCCGCCGGCCTCGTCGCTGGCGACCACACCGCACGGGCCCTTGTAGCCGCCGCGGATCGAGACCTGTCCGGTGCTGGCCGCGTAGAACCAGGCGATGGACTGGTAGGGGCCGACGAACTGGGGGCCGTGGCCCCAGAGTTGCTGCAGCTCCCGCTGGCCGAACTCGCCGCCGCCGGAGCCGGCCGCGGTCACCACGCCCACCGCGTACGGCTGTGCGGGGTCCGGACTGAAGCCGGCGTCCACCACCGCCAGGTCGGCGGCGGCCATCGCGTAGTGCGTGAAGCGGTCGGTCTGCACCAGGTAGCGGCTGTCGATCACGGACTGCGGGTCGAAGTCCCGTACCTGGCCCGCGACACGCAGCGGGAGGTCGGCGCAGCCCTCGCGGGATATCCGGTCGAGGACGCTCACGCCCTGCCTGGTGGCCTTCCAGAAGGCGTCGGCCCCGACACCGTTCGGCGCCACCACGCCGAGGCCGGTGACCACGGCCCGGCGGCCCTGTTGACGTGACGTCATGGATCTCACCCCGTTCTTTTGAGCACGACGGCGGACTGGAATCCGCCGAATCCGCTGCCGACCGACAGGATGTGACGGAGCGGCAGCTCACGCGCGGTGCGTGGCACGTAGTCGAGGTCGCACTCCGGGTCCGGAGTCTCGTAGTTGGCGGTCGGCGGCACCACGCCGTGGGCCAGCGCGAGGGTGCAGGCGACCACCTCGATCGCGCCGATCGCGCCGAGCGAGTGCCCGACCATCGACTTGATCGAGCTCATCGGCGTCTCGTACGCGTGCCCGCCGAGCGAGCGCTTCACGGCCGCCGTCTCGTGCCGGTCGTTCTGCTTGGTGCCCGAGCCGTGCGCGTTGACGTAGTCGACCTCGGTGCGGTCGACCCTGGCGTGGGCGAGCGCGTCGTCGATCGCCCGGGACATCTCCAGCCCCTCCTGGGTGAGGCCGGTCATGTGGTAGGCGTTGCCGAAGGTCGCGAACCCGGCCAGCTCGCCGTAGATCCGGGCGCCGCGCCGACGGGCGTGCTCCAGCTCCTCCAGCACCAGGACGGCGCCGCCCTCGCCGAGCACGAAGCCGTCCCGGTGGGCGTCGAAGGGGCGGGAGGCGTGCTCCGGGTCGTCGTTGCGTTCGCTGGTGGCCTTGATGGCGTCGAAGCAGGCGACGGTGATCGGCGAGATCGGCGAGTCGGAGGCGCCGGCGATGCAGACGTCGGCGCGCCCCTCCTCGACCGCCTGGAAGGCGTAGCCGATCGCGTCCAGCCCGGAGGTGCACCCGGTGGAGACCGTCTGCACCGGCCCGTGCGCGCCGGTGCGTTCGGCCACCGCGGAGGCCAGCGTGCTGGGCGCGAACGCCCGGTGCAGCTGCGGCTCCGCCCGCCGGTGGTCGACGTCCCAGCGGGCGCCGCCGGCGCTCACCAGGGCGTAGTCGTGCTCCAGCCGGGTGGTGCCGCCGACGGCGGTGCCGAGCGAGACACCGATCCGCCACGGGTCCTCCGTGGCCAGGTCGAGCCCCGCGTCGGCGATCGCCTCGTCCGTCGCCACCATCGCGAACTGCACGTACCGGTCGGCCCGTTGGACGTCCTCGGGGCCCAGGCCGTGCGCCGCCGGGTCGAAGTCGCACTCGGCGGCGATCCGGGAGCGGAAGCCGGTGGGATCGAAGAGCGTGATGCCCCGGGTCGCGGTCCGACCGGACGTGAGCAGCCGCCAGAAGGCCGGCACGCCCACGCCGCCGGGTGCGACCACACCGATCCCGGTGACGGCGACGCGCCGGGTCACGAAGCCACCTTGGCGTGTTCCGGCGGGCCGGAGGTGGCGGAGCCCTCGGTCTCCTCGGTGTCGACGTGGCCCAGCTCCGGGCGCGGGGCGAGCGGGCCGAGGTGGAAGACCATCCTGGCCTCGGTGTCGCCGACGTTGCGGAACCGGTGGCGCATGTTCAGCGGGATCATCAGCCCCTGGTTGGGCTTGAGCGGGCGGGTGACCCCGTCCAGGTCCACCTCCAGGTCGCCGCACACCACGAAGACGAACTCCTCGGAGTACGGGTGGTAGTGCTCGCCGATCCGCTCGCCGGGCTGCACGATGGCCAGACCCATGAACCCGCTGGTCGCACCGCAGGTGGTGGGGGTGAGCATGGCGCGCAGGTCGCCGCCGCGCCGGCGGTTCTCCGGCGCCTCGTCGACGTGCACGATGCGTGGGTACTGCGTGGACATGTTTCTTCCTCCGAGTGTGGGGTCCGGCGATAGGGGGGACGGCCGGTCAGTCGTCCTGGAGCTTCGGTCCCGGGGCTTCGGTCCTGGGGGCTTCAGTCCTGGGAGCTGCGGTCGGTGACCGGGCTCATCGAGCGGGCGGCGAGGAAGGCGCTGAGGCCGGCGACGGTGCGCAGGTCGCCCTCCGGGCCGAGGTCGAGCAGTCGGCCGAGCACGGTGGCCTCGCGCTCGCCGGCGACGCCGAGCGCCGCGGCCGGGTCGGCCTCGGCCGGCACCCGCAGGTCCACCAGGCGGACCACGATGTCCTCCCGGTGGAAGACGAAGCTCGCCGCGACCGGCCCGGTCGGGTCGGCGGTCGCCAGGTTGTCGTACTCGGCCAGCAGCGCGGCGGTGGCCTGCCCGTTGCCCGGCTTCACCGGGTAGAGCACGGCGTGCCGGTGCAGACGGCCGGAGGCCGGGGAGCCGGCGATCGCCTGGTGCTCGGCGGGCAGCGCCGCCTTGGCGAAGAAGGCGCGCGCGGACTGCGGGTCGCCGAGCTGGCGGGCCTCCTCCAGGTACGGGTTGATCGCCTCCTCGACGGCCCGGACCTCCGGCTGCATCGCCACGTGGCGCAGCGCGTCGCCGAGGCTGCCGATCACCTCGACGGCCCGCACCACCCGGTTGCCGTGCATGAACAGCGAGGTGCGGCGCAGCCGGGTGGTCTCGTCGACCTCGGCCTTGGGGGAGGTGTAGCCGGAGAGGATCCGGGCCACCTCGTGCTCGCTGCCGGGCTTGACGGTGAAGGTGAGCGCGTGCCGGACCACCCCGTCCGGGCCGGGGGCGGCCTTCGGCGGGCCGACGTGCCCGGCCTGCTCGGTGCGCGGCAGGCCGGGCGGGACCGGCATCGGCGCGCGGGTGCCGGTGGCGCCGGCCGCGGAGGTCTCCCGGAGGATGGAGTAGCGCAGCGACCGGAAGGTGTCGCTGACGCAGCCGTGCATCGGCTTGACCATCTCGCGGTGCGCCGGGCTGTCCACCCACTCCAGGAAGGTCTCCTGGTCCCGCCACTCGCTGGTGATCAGCCACTGCCGGGGGTCGTTGATCGACTGGCAGAGCTGGTCGCTGACGTGGCCGGGGACCGAGGCCACCTGGTGGCGCAGCGTCTCGTAGACGTCGAGGAAGCGCTGCTGGGCGCCGTCCTTGATCTCCAGCATCAGCATCACGCGCAGCCGGGTGTCGGTCTCGGCGTGGTCCTGCGCCTGCGGTTCGGACAGAGTCGTCATGATCCACTTTCTGCTTCTGGGCCGCGCGCGTCGGGCCGCGCGGGGCGGCCTCCGGCCGGAGGTGCCCGGCGGGAGGGCGGTGCGGTGGCGGGTCGGCCGGGGCGGTCGGCGCCAGGCCTGAGGTCGATCGTGCGCGGACCCCACGAGTGGCGCGAGATATGCGGGCCATCCGAGCGAAGAGGCGGCAGAACGCCCCCGGCGCGGGGGATGGAGAGACGGGGCCGCCGTGTCTGCCGGCCCCGGAGAGGGCGGCGCCGAGCCCCGCAGCCGGGCCGCGAACCCCCGTACAGGCTGGAGCAATTGATGAATCCGAAGGTTGACGACCGGGTGCCGGTGCTGATCGTCGGCGGCTCGCTGGTCGGGCTGTCGGCCTCCCTCTTCCTGGGCCGACTGGGTGTCAGACACCTGCTGGTCGAGAAGCACGCCGACACCTCGCATCACCCGCGTGGCCGAGGCAACAACGTCCGGACGATGGAGCTGTACCGGGTGGCCGGGATCGAGCCGGCGATCCGCGAGGCGGCCTCGGTGCTCGCCGCGAACCACGGCATCCTGCAGGCCCCCTCGCTGACCGGCGAGGAGCAGGAGTGGCTCTTCCGGGAGATCGACCCCGGCGGCCGGCTGGCCCGGTTCAGCCCGAGCTCGTGGTGCCTGTGCAGCCAGAACGACCTGGAGCCGGTGCTGCTGCGCTCCGCCCGCGAGCTCGGCGGCGACGTGCGGTTCAGCACCGAGCTGGTCTCGTTCGAGCAGGACGCCGAGGGGGTGACGGCGCTGCTGCGCAGCCGGGAGACCGGGGAGGAGCGGAGGGTCCGGGCGCAGTACCTGGTCGCGGCGGACGGGCCGCGCAGCCCGGCCCGGGAGCGGCTGGGCATCGGCCAGAGCGGCAAGGGCGAGCTGTTCCACAACGTCAGCATCACGTTCCGGGCCAAGCGGCTGGCCGAGGCGGTGGGCGACCGGCACTTCATCGCCTGCTACCTGACCAACCCGGAGGCCGACGGCGCGCTGCTGCCGGTGGACAACCACGAGGAGTGGGTGTTCCACGCACCGTGGCACCCCGAGCACGGCGAGCCGCTGGAGGCGTTCACCGACGCGCGGTGCGTCCGGCACATCCGGGCGGCCGTCGGCATGCCGGACCTCGAGGTGGAGGTCACCGGGAAGGCGCCGTGGCACGCGGCCGAGCGGGTGGCCGAGCGCTACTCCGGCGGGCGGGTGTTCCTGGCCGGCGACTCCGCGCACGAGATGTCGCCGACCGGCGCGTTCGGCTCGAACACCGGCATCCAGGACGCGCACAACCTGGCCTGGAAGCTGGCCGCGGTGCTCGGCGGCTGGGCCGGGCCGGGCCTGCTGGAGACGTACGGGCAGGAGCGCCGGCCGGTCGCGCAGGTGACGAGCGAGCGGGCCTCGGCGCGTTCGGCCGAGCACAGCCACCCCGGGTACGCGGTGGTGCCGGGCGTCGGCCGGCAGGCCGGGGTGCTGGCGGTGGCGCTCGGCTACCGCTACCCGGTGGGCGCGGTGGCCGGGGCGGACCCGGCGGGACCGGTGGTGCCGGAGCAGTTCGGGTCGAGCGGTGAGCCCGGCAGCCGGGCGCCGCACCAGTGGCTGCTGCGGGCGGGCGTGCGGCTGTCCACGCTCGACCTGTACGAGCAGGCGATGGTGCTGCTGACCGGTCCCGGGGGCGCGGCCTGGCACGAGGGTGCCCGGCGGGCGGCCGACGGGCTGGCCGTCCCGCTGGACACCTACCGGATCGGCGTGGACGCCGAGGACGACCTGGCGCCCGAGCCGGGGGCGGACTTCGCCGAGCTGCACGGCGTCCGGCCGGACGGCGCGGTGCTGGTCCGGCCGGACGGCTTCGTCGCCTGGCGGTCGGAGGGCGCGGCGGCGGACCCGGAGGCGGCGGTGCGGGAGGCGCTGCGGGCGGTCCTGAAGCTGTAGCCGCGGCCGGTCCGGGACAGGCCGGGCTCAACACGGGACGGGCCCGCCGGGTGAACCGGCGGGCCCGTCCTGCTGTGGGGCTGTCGTCTCGCGGGTGGTGGGGTGCGTCAGTGACCGCCCGCGTCGACGACCTCCACGTCCTCGATGTTCTGCTCGATCACGTCGGCCGGCAGCGCGACCCGGATCGCCCAGAAGTAGATGGCGAAGGCGAAGACCGCGACCACCACCATGTCCCACCACATCGGGATGTTGCCCTGGCCGCCGAAGGTGCCCTGCCACGAGATCACGCCGAGACCCACCAGGTAGGCCGGCAGCCACTGCGCGGCGCGCCAGTCCAGGCGCGGCGCGTTCGGCAGGCCCTTGCGGATCGCGTAGAGCGCGTAGCCGCCGAGCAGCAGGTAGCCGATCAGGATGGCGAAGCCCAGGCGGTACAGGGTCTCCCAGCCGGACCAGTAGATGATCAGGCTGGCGACCACGAAGGACACCGGCGAGACGATCGCGCCACCGGGCAGGCGGTAGGAGCGCTCGCGGTTCGGCAGGCGGCGGCGCAGCGCGCCGAAGGCGAGCGGGGCGCCGGCGTACATCAGGACGCTGGCGGAGGTGATGAAGCCGACCAGCTCGTGCCAGCTCGGGAAGGGCAGGAAGCAGATCACGCCGGTCACGAAGGACATGATCAGGCCGAAGTACGGGACGCCGTTCTTGTCGACCTTCTCGAAGGCCTGCGGCGCGTAGCCGTTCTTGCTCAGGCCGTAGGAGATGCGCGAGGTGGAGGTGGTGTAGATCAGGCCGGCGCCGCCGGGGGAGACGATGGCGTCCACGTAGAGGACGTAGGCCAGCCAGCCGAGGCCGACGGTCATCGCGAGGCCGGCGAACGGGCGGCTGATGCCCTCGAAGTCCAGGCCGGCCCAGCCGCCGGCGAGGCTCGCGGCGGGGATCGCGGCGATGAAGACGACCTGGAGCAGGACGTAGATCAGGGTGCCGATGCTGACCGAGCCGATGACGGCGCGCGGGATGTCGCGCTTGGGGTTCTTGCTCTCACCGGAGATCTGCAGGGCCTGCTCGAAGCCGAGCAGCGCGAAGATGATGCCGCTGGTGCTGATCGCGGTCAGGACGCCCTTGATGCCGAACGGGGCGAAGCCGTGGTCGGTGAAGTTGCCCGGGTGGAAGTTGGTGATGGCCAGGACGAAGATCGTGGCCAGCGGCACGGCGATCTTGAACCAGGTGGTGATGCTGTTGGTGCGGGCCAGGACCTTCACGCCGAGGAAGTTGACGGCGACGAACAGCGCCATCAGGAAGACGGCGACGATGAGGCCGCTGGTGGTCAGCGTCTCGTCGGGGCGCTGCAGGCCCTCGGCGAAGGACCAGTGCGTGGCGTAGTTGATCATGGCGAAGACCTCGATCGGCGCCACGGTCGCCGCCTGGAGCCACGAGAACCAGCCGAAGGACATCCCCGCCAGGCCGCCGAAGGCGTAGTGCGGGTAGCGGGCGGTGCCACCCGCGACGGGGAAGAGACCGCCGAGCTCGGCGTGGACGAACGCCAGCAGGGCGATCGCGATCGCGCCGATGCCCCAGGAGATGAGGGCGGCGGGGCCGGCGACCATCGCGGCGTTCTTGGCGCTGAACAGCCACCCGGAGCCGATGATCGAGCCGACCGAGGCCCACATGAGGCCGATCAGTCCGACCTCGCGGCGCAGCGAGCGGTGGTTGGCGGTACCCGAGTCGGTACCGGTGCTCGGCGGGGAGAGCTGGTTGAGGGATGCCATGCGAAATCTCTCTGTGGTGTGGGGGCCCCGGCCATCGGAGCGCGGAGAGTTGCCACACAGTAGGCGTATTCATAGGCCTCTGCACAGATTCCTTTGCTGAATGTTTACCTACTTCGCCCCTACATCCCCGCAGGTAGGGGGCATTCAGTTCATACATGTGTTACGTAACTGGCGAGTAGCTTCAGCATTTGAGCGGCATTTGAGCTTTGCTCGGCGTTCAGGCAGCCTTGGCGGTGAATAGCGTCATACACATGACGTCAAGCGCATAACGATGCCTACCCGGGTGGGTGAGACGGCCTGCCCCCCGGGTCGTTCGTCCGCTACGGTATGCGCCACACCGCGGCACAGCGTCGTGTCCGCGCGCTCTTACCTCCCCTCGAAGGTGCGCGCAGATGAAACTCACCCCCCACGAGCAGGAGCGCCTGCTCATCCACGTGGCCGCCGACGTGGCCCGCTCCCGCCGGGCCCGGGGACTGCGGCTCAACCACCCCGAAGCGGTCGCGCTGATCACCTCGCACGTCCTCGAAGGCGCCCGGGACGGCCGGACCGTCGCCGAGCTGATGGACTCCGGCCGCAAGGTGCTCACCCGGGACGACGTCATGGACGGCATCCCCGAGATGATCCCGGACGTCCAGGTCGAGGCGACCTTCCCCGACGGCACCAAGCTGGTCACCGTCCACGGGCCGATCCAGTGAGCGCCCCCGAACGGGTGATCCCCGGTCAGATCCTGTACGGCGAGGGCGACATCGGCCTGAACACCGGCCTCCCGGTCACCCCGCTCACCGTCGTCAACGGCGCCGACCGGCCGGTCCAGGTCGGCTCGCACTACCACTTCGCCGAGGCCAATCCCGGCCTGGAGTTCGACCGCGCGGCCGCCCGCGGCCGGCGGCTCAACATCCCGGCCGGCACCGCCGTCCGGTTCGAGCCGGGCATCCCGGTCGAGGTCGGCCTCGTCCCGATCACCGGCCGCCGCGAGGTGGCCGGCCTGCGCGGCGAGACGGCGGGAGCACTCGATGGCTGACCGCCCGGGCGCCGGCCGCCCCGCCCTCTGGCTCACCCGCGAGCGCTACGCCGACCTGTACGGGCCCACCACCGGCGACCGCATCCGGCTCGGCGACACCAACCTGCTGATCGAGGTCGAGGAGGACCGCTGCCGCGGCGGCGACGAGGCCGTCTTCGGCGGCGGCAAGGTGATCCGCGAGTCCATGGGCCAGGCCCGCACCGGCCGGGCCGAGGGCGCCCCGGACACCGTCGTCACCGGCGCCGTGGTGCTCGACCACTGGGGCGTCGTCAAGGCCGACATCGGCATCCGGGACGGCCGGATCACCGCCCTCGGCAAGGCCGGCAACCCCGAGACGATGGACGGCGTCCACCCCGGCCTGGTGATCGGCCCGGAGACCGAGGTGATCGCCGGCAACGGCCGGATCGTCACCGCCGGCGCCGTCGACGCCCACGTCCACTTCATCTGCCCGCAGCTGGTGGACGAGGCGCTGGCCTCCGGCGTCACCACCCTGGTCGGCGGCGGCACCGGCCCGGCCGAGGGCACCAAGGCCACCACCATCACCCCCGGCGGCTGGCACCTCGGCCGGATGTTCGCCGCCATGGACGGCCTGCCGGTCAACATCGGCCTGCTCGGCAAGGGCAACACCGTCAACGAGACCGCGATGCACGACCAGCTGCTGGCCGGCGCCCTCGGCTTCAAGATCCACGAGGACTGGGGCGCCACCCCGGCCGCGATCGACGCCTGCCTGCGGGTCTGCGAACGGACCGGCGCCCAGCTCGCCCTCCACACCGACACCCTGAACGAGGCCGGCTTCGTCGGCGACACCCTCGCCGCCATCGCCGGCCGCGGCATCCACGCCTACCACACCGAGGGCGCCGGCGGCGGCCACGCACCCGACATCATCACCGTGGTGAGCGAGGCCAACGTCCTGCCCAGCTCCACCAACCCGACCAGGCCGCACACCGTCAACACCGTCGACGAGCACCTCGACATGCTGATGGTCTGCCACCACCTCAGCCCGCACGTCCCCGAGGACCTCGCCTTCGCCGAGTCCCGGATCCGGCCCGCGACCATCGCCGCCGAGGACGTCCTGCACGACCTCGGCGCGATCTCCATCATCAGCTCCGACTCCCAGGCGATGGGCCGGATCGGCGAGGTCGTGCTGCGCACCTGGCAGACCGCCCACGTGATGAAGGCCCGCCGCGGCGCCCTGCCCGGCGACGGCCGCGCCGACAACCACCGGGCCCGCCGCTACGTCGCCAAGTACACCATCAACCCGGCCGTCGCCCAGGGCCTGGACGGCGAGATCGGCTCGGTCGAACCGGGCAAGCTCGCCGACCTGGTGCTCTGGTCGCCCGCCTTCTTCGGCGCCAAGCCCGACCTGGTGATCAAGGGCGGCCAGATCGCCTGGGCGCAGATGGGCGACGCCAACGCGTCCATCCCCACCCCCCAACCGGTGCTGCCCCGGCCGATGTTCGGCGCCACCGGGCGCTCCGCGGCGGCCAACTCGCTCAACTTCACCGCGCCGGCCGCGATCGAGCACGGCCTGCCCGAGCGGCTGGCCGAACAGCTCGGCGTGGCCAAGGAGTTCACCGCGATCCGGAACACCCGCGGGGTCACCAAGGCGCAGATGGTCAACAACAGCGCCCGCCCCGACGTCCGGGTCGACCCCGACACCTTCACCGTCACCGTCGACGGCGAGGTCATCACCCCCGAACCGGCCACCGAACTGCCGCTCGCCCAGCGGTACTTCCTCTTCTGATGTCCGTCTCCGCACTGCTGCTGCTCGCCGACGGGCGGTTCCCCGCCGGCGGGCATGCCCACTCCGGCGGCGCGGAGGCCGCCGTCCGGGCCGGCCGGGTGCACGACACCGCCAGCATGACCGCCTTCCTCACCGGACGGCTGCACACCACCGGCCTGGTCACCGCCGCCCTGGCCGCCGCGGCCGCCATGGGGCAGGACACCGCCCTGCTCGATGCCGCCGCCGACGCCCGTACCCCGTCACCCGCCCTGCGCGCCACCAGCCGGCGGCTCGGCCGGCAGCTGCTCCGGGCCGCCCGCGCCGCCTGGCCGCACCCCGGCCTCGACCGGCTCGCCGCCGCACACCCCCGCGGCGCGCACCAGCCGGTGGTGTTCGGCGCCACCGCCCTCGCCGCCGGGCTCACCCCCGCCCAGGCCGCGTCCGCCGCCGCGTACGAGAGCGTCAACGGACCGGCCACCGCCTGCGTCCGGCTGCTCGGCCTCGACCCGTACGAGGTCGCCGCCGCGCTCGCCCGGCTCGCCCCGCAGCTCGACACCGTCGCCGCCACGGCCGCCGAGGCCGCCGCCCACGGTGACCCGGACGCGCTGCCCGCCGCCTCCGCACCCCTGCTCGACGCCTACGCCGAGCAGCACAGCTCCTGGAAGGTCCGTCTCTTTGCATCGTGACCACGTCGACCCGGTCGACGCCCCGGCCCGCCACACCTACACCACGACCGCCACCGGGACCGCCCGCCGCCGCGCCCTGCGGATCGGCCTCGGCGGCCCGGTCGGCTCCGGCAAGACCGCCACCGTCGCCGCCCTCTGCCGCCAGTTGCGCGCGGAACTCTCGCTGGCCGTCGTCACCAACGACATCTACACCACCGAGGACGCCGAGTTCCTGCTGCGCAACGCCGTCCTGCCGCCCGAGCGGATCACCGCCGTCGAGACCGGCTGCTGCCCGCACACCGCCATCCGCGACGACATCTCGGCCAACCTCGAGGCCGTCGAGGACCTGGAGGACGCGGTCGGCCCGCTCGACCTCGTCCTGGTCGAATCCGGCGGCGACAACCTCACCGCCACCTTCAGCCGCGGGCTGGTCGACCACCAGATCTTCGTCATCGACGTCTCCGGCGGCGACAAGATCCCGCGCAAGGGCGGCCCCGGCGTCTCCACCTCCGACCTCCTGGTGATCAACAAGACCGACCTGGCCCCGCTGGTCGGCGCCGACCTCGGCGTGATGGCCCGCGACGCCGCCGCCCAACGCGGCGAACTCCCCACCGTGTTCTGCTCGCTGACCTCCGCCGAAGGCGTCGCACCGGTCGCCGCCTGGGTCCGCGAGCGGCTCGCCGCCTGGCGCACCCGGCCGTGACCGCCACCCTGGCGGCCCGGGCCCGGATCGTCGCCGAACCGGACGGGCGGGGCGCCACCGCCCTGCCCGTCCTCTCCGGCACCGGACCGCTCACCCCGCGCCGCACCCGGGACACCGACGGCGCCGCCCACGTCGTCCTGATCGGTTCGATGGCCGCCCCGCTCGGCGGCGACCGGCTGGCCCTGTCCGCCGAGCTCGCCGACGGCGCAGCGCTCACCGTCACCAGCGCCGCCGCCACCATCAGCCTGCCCGGGCCCGGGCCGGCCCACTACGACGTCGAGCTGACGGTCGGCGCGGGCGCCCGCCTCGACTGGCGCCCCGAACCCGTGGTCGCCGCGAGCGGCAGCCACCTCGTGCTGCACACCCGGATCACCCTCGCCGCCGGCGCCCGGCTGCGCTACCGCGAGGAGCAGGTCCTCGGCCGCCACCACGACTGGACCCGCGGCGCCGCCCCCGGCCGGCTCACCTCCCGGCTCACCGTCCGCCGGGCCGGCCGGGTGCTGCTCGACCAGCAGACCGACCTCGGCCCCGGGGCCCCCGGCTGGGACGGCCCCGCCGTCCTCGGCGGCCACCGCACCACCGGCCAGCTCCTCACCGTCGGCCACCCGCCCCCACCCGCGCCCACCACCGGCGACGCCGCCCTGCTCACCCTCCCCGACCCCGACGCCACCCTCCTCACCGCCGCCGCCCCCGACGCCCTCACCCTGCGCCGCCTGCTGGACCCACCCCGCGTGGCGCGCTCCGCGCCGTAGGGGCTGTCTTCGAACTCCCGTCGTCCGCCCGCCGGGCGGGAGTGCGAAGACAGGCCGGTGGGTCTGTCCGGCGGATCTCGCCGGGTCCGCGACGCCCGAGCACGGACCGCGGCCGGCGGGAGACCCCGGGGCGTAGACTCGCCGCCATGCGTCTCGTGATCCTTCCGCCGCCCGTCCGCTAGCGGGCGGCGTACTCCACGGATTCCTGCCCGGTGGCCGTGCGGCCACCGGGGCGATGGCTGCCGCCCGCGCACCCCGCGGACCTCATCCGGCACCACTTCGTGGAGAACCGACGCATGACCACTCATGCCGCCGTGCCGCTCCGGCACGGCCTGCTGTCCATTTCCGCCGCCGCCGTCGCCTGGGGCGTGGGCGGAGCCGTGGCCGCACTGCTGATGCGCACCAGCGGGCTCGGCCCGGTGGCCGTCTGCTCCTGGCGGTTCGGCGTCGCGGCGTTCTGCCTCGCCCTGCTCCCGGCCGGCCGGCAGCGGTCCGGCGCGCGGCCCGCTCCCGCCCGGCGGGGTGCGGCCGTGCTCACCGGGCTCGGACTGGCCGTCAGCCAGTGCGCCTACTTCGGCTCGGTGCAGTACGCCGGCCTCGGCCTGGGCACCCTG
The DNA here is from genome assembly GCF_042677465.1 of Kitasatospora sp. NPDC127111. Classification (NCBI taxonomy): domain Bacteria; kingdom Bacillati; phylum Actinomycetota; class Actinomycetes; order Kitasatosporales; family Streptomycetaceae; genus Kitasatospora; species Kitasatospora sp. NPDC127111. The sequence continues at coordinate 643 of NZ_JBHXTG010000125.1, read as the reverse complement.
ATCACCATCGGCGCGGGCCCGGTGCTGACCAGCCTGGGCGCCCACCTGCTGCTCGGCGAACGCCTCACCGGGCGGGCGTCGGCCGCCATCGCGCTCGCGCTCGGCGGCCTGGCACTGCTGGTCGTCGGCCCGGCGGCCGGCCCGCGCCCGGTCCTCGGCGCGGCGCTCGCCGTGCTGGCCGGCGCCGGGCAGAGCGGCCTCACGCTCTGGGCGCGCGGCGGCGGCTCGGCACGGGCGACGACCGGGGCGTTCACGACCGGGCTGGCCTGCCTGCTGCCGCTCGCGGTGGTGGAGGGCGGCGTCCTGCCCGGCGGGGGTGAACCGGTGCTGACGGCGGGTGCGCTGCTCTTCCTGGGGACCGTCCCGACCCTGCTCGCCTACCGCTGGTACTTCGCCGGGCTGGCGACCGTCCCGGGCGCGACGGCCTCGGTGCTCGTCCTGCTCGAACCGGCCGCGGCGGCACTGATCGCCGTGGCCTGCTTCGGCGAGCCGCTCACCCCGGCCCTGCTGGCGGGCTCCGCCCTGCTGCTGGCCGCCATCGCGGCGCTCACCCGCGAGACCGGCTGAGGCCCGCCCGGCGGATCCCGCCTGGACGGGCCTCGGCCGCGCGGCGGCGGCCCGCACCCTTGCGGGGGTGCGGGCC
>NZ_JBHXTG010000124.1:0-15577 GCF_042677465.1 Kitasatospora sp. NPDC127111 | reverse complement strand
GCGACGAAGCTCAGCACCGTCGCGGGGGGCGGGGCGGCGCGGCCGCCCGCGCCGCCCCCCCCCACACCACCCCCCGCCCCCCCCCCCGCCCGGCCCGGCGCCCGAACAGCGATACGCACGCGAGGAGAATCCGTGATCACAGTGCGCGGCCTGGCCCGGCAGTTCACAGTCCGCAAGCAGACCGTCGATGCGGTGCGGGGCATCGACTTCGACGTGGCCGCCGGGGAACTGGTCGGGTTCCTGGGTCCCAACGGGGCCGGCAAGACCACCACCTTACGCATGCTCACCACCCTGCTGCGCCCCACCGGGGGCAGCGCCACCATCGGCGGGTGCGACCTGCTGACCGACCCGGAGGGTGTCCGCCGCCGGATCGGCTACGTCGCCCAGGGCGGCTCCACCTGGCCGGAGTCCAGGGTCGGTGAGGAGATCGAGCTCCAGGCCCGGCTGTACGGGCTGCCGCCGGCCGAGGCCCGGCGGCGCGGAGCGCTGCTCGCTGAACAGCTCGACCTGGCCGGCCTGGACCAGCGCCCCACCAAGACGCTCTCCGGCGGCCAGCGCCGCCGGCTCGACATCGCGCTCGGCCTGGTGCACGAGCCGGCCCTCTTCTTCCTGGACGAGCCCACCACCGGTCTGGACCCGCAGAGCCGGGCCAACCTGTGGGACCACGTCCGCCGGCTGCGCGCCGAACGGGGAGTGACGGTCTTCCTCACCACCCACTACCTCGACGAGGCCGACGCCCTCTGCGACCGGATCCTGGTGACCGACCACGGCAGGATCGTGGCCACCGGGACGCCCGACGAGCTCAAGGCCCAGGTCGCCGGCGACTCGGTGACCGTCGGCGTCGCCGACCGGGCCGCCGAGACCGCCGACATCGCCCGGCGGCTGCCCGGCGCGCACGAGATCACCGTGGTGGCCGACACGGTGCGGTTCCGGGTCCCGCGCGGCGACGCCGCACTGCCCGAGCTGCTCCGCGCCCTGGACGGCCGGCAGATCGCGATGACCTCGGTGACGGTCAACCGCCCCACCCTCGACGACGTCTTCCTCAGCCTCACCGGCCGCTCCCTGCGCGACGACGAGGCCGTCCCCCCGGCCGTGGAGGCCGCTCATGCTGCGTGACACCTGGCTCATCTTCCACCGCGACATGACGCTGTCGCTGCGCAATCCCACCTGGCTGATCATCGGGATCATGCAGCCGCTGCTCTACCTGTTCCTCTTCGGACCGCTGATGGTGACGACCGTCGAGCACACCCCCGGCTTCCCGCCCGGCGACGCGTGGGTGGTGCTGACCCCCGCGCTCATCGTGCAGACGGCCCTGTTCAGCGGTGCGTTCGCCGGCGTCGGGTTGCTCAGCGAGTACCGGACCGGCGTGGTCGACCGGTTCCGCGGCACCCCGGCCAGCCGATCCGCCCTGCTGCTCGGGAAGGTGCTGGCCCAGGCCGTCCAGGCCGCGGCGCAGGCCGTGCTGATCGTGCTGGTGACGATGCTCGTCTTCGGCCTCGACGCACCGGCGGGCGGCATGCTGCTGAGCCTCCTGCTCGCGGCGGTGCTGGCCGTCACGCTCTCCTCGGCCTCGTACGCGTTGGCGCTGCTGCTCAAGAGCGAGGCGGCCTTCCCACCGCTGCTGAACGCCGTGCTGCTGCCGCTGCTGCTGCTCTCCGGCGTGCTGCTGCCGGTCACCGAACAGCTCGCCCCCGGGTGGCTCTACCACCTGGCCCGGCTCAACCCGCTGACCTACGTGGTCGACGGCGAACGCGCCGCGTTCCGGGGGGACGTGGGATCAACCGACCTGCTGGCCGGCTCGCTCGCCCTGGTGGGCATGGCCGCGCTGGCCCTGTTCTGGGGCACCCGGACGTTCCGGAAGGAGAACGCCTAGTGGCCACCGAGTACATCGAGGTGGCCGGTGCGCGGGAGAACAACCTCAAGAACGTCTCGGTGCGCATCCCGAAGCGGTGCCTCACGGTCTTCACCGGTGTCTCCGGCTCCGGCAAGTCCTCCCTGGTGTTCGACACCATCGCGGCCGAGGCGCAGCGTCAGCTGAACGAGACCTTCACCGCCTTCGTCCGCAACTTCCTGCCCGACCACGGTCGTCCGGAGCTGGACACCATCGAGAACATCTCCGCCGCGGTCGTCATCGACCAGAAGCGCCTGGGCGGCAACCCACGCTCCACCGTCGGCACGGTCACCGACCTCAACCCGCTGCTGCGGCTGCTGTTCTCCCGCGCGGGCGACCCGGCCGGCCTGCCGCCGAGCGCCTTCTCGTTCAACGACCCCCGGGGCATGTGCCCGGCCTGCCAGGGCCTGGGCACCGTCGTCCGGCTCGACCTGGACAAGTTCCTCGACCGGAGCAGGTCACTCAACGGGGGCGCGTTGCTGCACCCCGACTTCTCCACCGACAGCTGGTACTGGCTGAGTTACGTCGTCTCGGGCCTGTTCGACCCGGACCAGCCGCTCGCCGAGTTCACCGAGGACCAGTGGCAGTCGCTGCTGCACGGCGAACTCCCGCGGAAGCTGAAGCTGGTGTGGCAGGGCAACACGCTGAACGTCACGTACGAGGGCCTGGTCGACAAGTTCACCCGGGTCTACCTCAAGAAGGAGGACATGTCGGAGCGCAGCCGCCAGGTCCTCCTGCGGTACGTGAGCTCCGCCCCCTGCCGGGACTGCGGCGGCACCCGCCTCGCGCCCGCCGCCCGGGCCGTCCGCATCGCCGGGTACCCCATCGCCGACCTCAGCGCGATGGAGGCCGAGCACTTGGCGGCGACCCTGGCCGCCCTGGACCTGCCCCACGTCAAGCCCGTCCTGAACGACCTGGTGGCCCGCCTCCTGCACCTGGTCGACATCGGCCTCGGCTACCTGAGCCCGGACCGGGAGACCCGCACGCTCTCCGGCGGGGAGTCCCAACGGATCAAGACGGTCCGCCATCTCGGCAGCAGTCTCACCGAGATGATGTACGTCTTCGACGAGCCGAGCGTCGGCCTGCACCCACGGGACGTCCACCGGCTCAAGGACTTGTTGGTCCGGCTGCGGGACAAGGGCAACACCGTGCTGGTGGTCGAGCACGACCCGGACGTGATGGCCATCGCCGACCACGTGGTGGACATGGGCCCGAAGGCCGGTGCCCTCGGCGGCGAAGTGGTCTTCGAGGGGAGCTTCGCCGAACTCGCCGAGGCCGACACCCTCACCGGCGCCTTCCTGCGGCGACGCCTGCCGCTGCGGACCGAGCCCCGCCGCCCCACCGGAACCCTCACCGTCAGCGGCGCGCGCAGCAACAACCTCAAGGACGTCAGCGTCGACTTTCCCACCGGGGTGCTGACCGTGGTCACCGGCGTGGCCGGCTCCGGCAAGAGCTCGCTGGTCAACGACGAGTTCCTGAGCCGCTACCCGGAGGCGATCGTGATCGACCAGTCACCCGTCGCGGGCGGCCGGCGCTCCAACACCGCCACCTACACCGGACTGCTGGACGGCATCCGCAAGCTGTTCGCCAAGGCCAACGGCGTCAGCGCCTCACTCTTCAGTGCCAACTCCAAGGGCGCCTGCCAGAACTGCCAGGGGCTCGGCCTGATCTACACCGACCTCGCGTTCATGGAGGCGCTGAAGTCCGTGTGCGAGGCCTGCGAGGGACGCCGGTTCTCCCGGGACGTCCTCGACTTCCGTCTGCGCGGCCGGTCGATCAGCGACGTGCTCGACCTGACGGTGGCCGAGGCGGTGGAGTTCTTCACCGAGCCGAAGCTGCGTCACGTGCTGCGGGCCCTCGACGAGGTCGGCCTGGACTACGTCCGCCTCGGCCAGCCGCTCAGCACCCTCTCCGGCGGCGAGTGCCAGCGGCTCAAGCTCGCCTCGGACCTGCACCGGGTCGGCAGTGTCTACGTGATGGACGAGCCCACCACCGGTCTGCACATGTCCGACACCCACCGTCTGCTCGGCATCGTCGATCGGCTCGTGGACCAGGGCAACACGGTGATCGTCATCGAGCACAACCTCGACGTCATCCGCTCCGCCGACTGGATCATCGACCTCGGCCCCGAGGGCGGCAGCGGCGGCGGCCACGTCCTCTTCCAGGGCACCCCCACCGACCTCCTGAAAGCCCCCGGCTCCTACACCGCGGAATACCTCGCCCGCGACCTCGACCACGCCTGACACCCACCCGTCGGCCGCCCCGGTTCCGACCGCGGCAGCCGACGGGCATCCACAGGCTCCGCCGAGTCTCGAGCCCGCCTGCCAGGGGCAGATCCGGCTGACCGCCGGGGACGTCCGGCCCGACGGGCGTACCCGTCACCGCGCCGCATCCGGCCCGACGGGCGTACCCGTCACCGCGCCGCGTCCGGCCCGCGACGCCACGACGAGGCCGGGCTGGAGACGGCGGAACACGCCAGCGTGGTGGGTCAGTTGTCCCCGAGTGCCAGCTTGACGCCGAAGCCGACGAGCACCGAGCCGGTGATCGCGTCGATGCCCCGCTGCACCGAACCGCGGTTCAGCCACCGGCGGACGAGCTGGGTGCCGAAGATCAGCGCGCTGAACCACACCAGCCCCTCCACGTCGTGCACGGCCGCCAGGACGACCCCCATCGGCAGATGCGGGACGCCGCCGGGGATGAACTGCGGCAGCATCGCCATGTAGAAGACACCGTTCTTGGGGTTCAGCAGGCTGGTGCCCAGCCCGCGCGCCCAGGACCGTGCCCACGTCGCCTCCGCGGTCGTGGCTCCCGCTCCGTCCGCCGCGTCCCCCGACACGGGCCGGCCGCGCTCCTCGAGCGTCCGGCGGAGCATGCCGATCCCCAGCCACACCAGGTACCCGGCCCCGGCCACGCGCAGCGCGTCGTACAGCAGACGGGAGGCCGTGAGCACCGCCGCGGCACCGACCGCGGCGGCCACGCCCCACACGAGCACGCCGCTGAGGATCCCCAGCGCCGTCGCGAAGGCCCGGCGCCTCCCCAAGGTGATGGCGGAGCGGAGCACCAGAGCGGTGTCCAGCCCCGGCATGACGGTCAGCATGCCCGCCACGACGGCGAAGGAGGCGATGGCAGAGGAAACGGTCATCCGGCCATCCTGGAGCCGCGGCCGCGCTCACGTCCAACGCGGTCTGCTTCACTGCGCATCAGCAGGGCTGATGCCGCTGCTCGCCCGGCGCTTCGCCCCGGGAGTCGCCCGCACCGCAAGCGCCCCTCGGCCACGACGGACGGCAAGACCGGGAGCCCGCCGATCCCCGCCCGGGCCCGGGCGCGGCGGCGACCCGCCGCCGGGAAATGCCGTTTCGCGCCCGGGGCCGGTGGATCTAGGCTTCGCCGCATGTCACAGCCCGTACGACTCCTCGTCCTGATCACCACCCTGCCCGGCCGCGGCCAGGAGCAGATAGCCGCCTACGAGCGGCTCGCGCCGGTCGTGCGCGCCGAAGACGGATGCCTGCAGTACGACCTGCATCAGGTCGAGGGCGATCCCGACCGCTTCGTCCTCGTCGAGCACTGGGCATCGCGCTCCGCGCTCGCCGCTCACGACGTCACCCCGCACATGATCGAGGCCGACGCCGCCAGCCCCGCCTTCCGCGCCGGCCCCGCCGAGGTGATCGAACTCGCCCCCGACCCCCTCGCCTGAACGGCCCACCCGGCCGGGAAACCGGCGCCGGCCCGCCACCGACGCGCGGGCCGGCATTGACGCCCGAGCAGTCCGCGTGTGCGGGTCACAGGGGGAGCAACCGTCAAAGCCTGTGCGTCTCAGCGGCCGAGGCGACGACCCGTGCGCGAAGTAGCAGATGCCGGTCCGGCTCCGGTGCGCCCACCGCCTCGCCCGGCGTGGCCCATCCGGCGTGGCCGACGTTCTGGCCGAGAAGCCCCACCCGACGTGGGGGCTCGCCGCACCACCGCGCGCTACAGTGCTCGCGATCATCGGATTTCGGGGGAGGGAGTTCGGCATGGGGGAACTGCGAGGCGGCTACAGAGCGCACTTCGTGCTGGCGCTGGTGCTCGGCGGGGCCGATATGCTGTGCATGGCCTCGACCTGGCTACCCGGCGGCTACACCGTACCGAAGTGGCTCGTGATGGGTCTGCTCATCGCGTTGTTCCCGGTCCTCGCCGTCGCGCTCTTCCGTGCCCTACGCCCGGCCTGGCTGCTGCTCGGGCGTGGCAATGGCGACCGGTTCATCCGGTACGTCCTGGCGCTGCCGCCCGTCTTGAAACTCACGTACGCACTCGTCATCGCCGCGTCCGCGCTCGGCTTCGCGACCGGTGCCGGCGCGGCCGAGGATGTGCGGGCGGATGCGTCGGGCTACTACTACACGTACTGGGACACGTCGAGCCAGCCGCAGCACAGCAGCAGGGTCGACCTCACCGAACCCGCTTACCACGCGGCACTGAAGAGCCAACTCCGGATCTTCAGCGCCGGCCCGACGCTGTTCTACGCGTTGAGCAGCTTCCTGGTCCTCGCCTCGGCCTCGTCGGCCGCCGCCCGCGCGCGGACGGCCCCGAGGCGTTCGTCCGGCTCCGCGAAGCGGCCCGGGCGGTCCTGAAGTCCTACGGCGGACCGGGGCCCGCGAGTCCGTTGAGCGCTACCACCTCCCGCAGGAAGGTCAGTTGAGGTCCTGCTGCTGCCACACCCGGGGCCAACCACCCGACGGCGGGGGTGGCCCCGCGATCCCGAGGTCGCGTCGCGCACAGGCGTAGAACCTGTCCCGTGCCTGACTGATCTGGCGTTCCGCCCGTGACCACCCGGCGGGATCCTCCCTCAGGCCCCGCGCGTACAACTCCAGGTTCCACACGGCTTCGTGCCAGGCACGGGCCGCCCCGATCGTTTCGGCGTCCCCCACGAGCAGGACCGCCTCCCTGCTCGGCGTAGGCCCGCGCCCTCACCCGCGATCTGCCGCCCGCCCCGGTCGCCCCGGGCTGCTCGCCCGCGAGCTGGTCGCCGTGGGCGGCGTCGAGGGCGGCGTAGGGAAGCGCTGCCCAGCGGCCCGCTGGGCACTGGCGGCAGTGTCAGTGCCTCGTGTCACTGTGCGACCCGTGATCAACCATCTTGAGGGCGTCGACCTCGTCGACTGGTCGTCCATGGGCCACGCCTACGGCCCGGCCCACGAAGTCCCGCTGTGGCTGGAGCAGATGGCCTCGCCCGACCCCGACGTCCGGGAACGGGCCTTCAGCAGCTTCTACAGCGCGGCCCACCACCAGGGCGACGTCTACTCGTGCACGGCAGCGAGCCTGCCGTTCCTCCTCGCGCTCGCCGACGACCCCCAGGTCCCCGACCGCGCACCTGTCATCCGGCTCCTGCTCAGCATCGGCGGCGCGGCGCTGGACTGCGCCCCCGACGGCGTCTACTACAGCCCGTCCGGCCACGCGTCGACGCCCCATGCGGATGTCGTTCCCTTGATGCGTGAGCGTGTCGAGGACTTCGTCCGGCACGCGACGGACCCGGACCCGCAGGTGCGGCGGGCCGCTGTCCCGGCCCTGGGACTGTTCCTCGATGACGCCGACCGGGCGTTCGCCCTGCTGCGTGAGCGGCTGGCCGCCGAGAGCGGCACTGTGGAGCGGCTCCTGGTCATCGAGACGGCCGCGACACTGACCCGGCGACTGCCGGCCGCGCTCGGCCCGGTGACGACCTGGCTCGCCACCCTGGCCACGGACCCGGCGCTGGACGCCGACATCCGGCTCGCCGCCCTCGTCCACCGGGCCGCCTGCGCACCGGAGGCGATCGACGACGGCCTCGTCCCGACGGCGATCGACCTGCTCCAGCAGCTCACGGCCGAGCCCGAGCCCCAGGGCGAGGACGAGGACGAGGGCGAGGACGAGGGCGATGACGACGCCCGGCCGGCCGACTGCGGGCGGTGTACCTGCGCGGACGTCGCCGCCGCACCGGCGCCGAACCAGGGTGTCCCGCCACAGCTCGCCGCGGTCTTCGCCGACCTCGACCGGCACGGCCGTGTGCACGCCCCGACCACCGAGCTGCTGACCACCCTTCACCAGGTCCTGGACACGCGACTGCCCGAGCGCACCGCCCTGATCACCGCCCAACTCCGCAGTCCGGACCGGGCCACCCGGTACGACGCCATCAAGATGGCCAAGGCCCTGATCGGCTCCTGGCGCGGCGACCACTCCGCCCTCGTCCGGCTGCTCGCCGACTGCCTGCTGCCCCAGGACCCGTACACCGCCGCCGAAGCGGCCGAGACCCTCGGCCGACTCCCCGCCGCCCTCGCCGAACCCGCCCGCGACGCCCTCGCCGCCCTCGTCGAAACCCACCGCGCCGCCCATGGGCCGACGGTGTGGGCCACGCCGCACCCCCTGCTGCGCCGGGCCCACCAGGAGGCGGTCACGGCACTGGCCCGCCTCGGCGACGAGCGTGCCCTGCCCGCGCTGTTGGCGGCGCTGGACACCGACGCCGACACCTGGCGCGCGGTGCAGGTCGCCGGCCGCCTCCCCCAGGCCTCCGGGGAGCTCCTGCCTCGGCTGTCCCGGCGCCTGGCCGACGCGGACTTCTCCCAGGACTGGTACTGGTCGGACGCCTGCGCGCTGGTCGCCGCCCTGCGCCGGCTCGGCGACCCGGCGGCCGTACCCGCACTCACCACCGCCCTCACCACAGCCGTCCGGCAGGAGCAGTGGCGCGGTGCGGCCGCGGCCCTCTCCGCGCTGGCCCGCTTCGGCACCGACGCCACCTCCGCCCTGGAGACCGTCCGGCCACTCGCCGACGCCGAGGACCTGGACCTGCGCCTCGCCGCGGCAGAAGCCCTGTGGGCCCTCGAACGCGACCCCGCGGATTCCGTGCCGCGGCTGACCGCCCTGCTCGACACGCACAAGCAGCAGGACGCGGCCGACGTCCTCGGCCGGATCGGAGCGCCGGCGGCCGCGGCCCTGCCCCGCCTGCGGCAGATCCTCCGAGCCGGCCACGACGGGACCCGGCTGCACGCCGCCGCCGCGATCTTCGACATCGGCGGCCCGGCCGAGGCAGGGATCGTCCTGCCGGTGCTGCTGGAGGTCTGGGACAACAACGACTCGACCGCCCACCACGTACTGGAGTGCCTGCGGCGAATGGGCCCCGCCGCCGCGCCCGCCCTTCCCCGGATCCGCGCGGAACTCGCCCGGGCCCGCCGCAGCGGCGGCTCCTTCGGGAGCATCGAGAGCGACGAGGCACTGCAGCGGACCGGCCTCGCCGTCATCGACCAGCTGACCTGAGTCGACCGGCTCGGCCTGGTCCCGGGGGGCTGGGACCGGTGGATGCCAGGGGACCTCGTACGCGGGCTCGATGGTCCGACGTAGGGAGCCGAAGGCGCCCGGTTGCCGTTCTCCGGACCGGGTAGCCGATCGGGAGAAGCTCCCAGCCGTACCTGAAGACCTGAGGTGATCACCATGACCGAGCGGATCCAGGACGTCATGACCCAGTACCCGGTCACGGTCGGGCCGCTCACCTCCCTGACCGAGGCGGCACGGCGGATGCGCGACGCCGACATCGGCGACGTTCTCATCGTCGACGGCGAACGGCTCGACGGCGTCGTCACCGACCGCGACCTGGTCGTGCGCGGCCTCGCCGAGGGCAGGGACCCGAACGAGACGACCGTCCACGCCGTCCGCAGCCCCGACCTCGTCACCGTCGGCCCCGGCGACAGCCTCACCATGGCTGCCGAGCTGATGCGTGCGCACGCGCTGCGCCGCCTGCCCGTCACCGAGGACGGCCGGCTGGTCGGAATCGTGACGATCGGCGACCTGGCCATCGAACGGGACAGCGACTCCGCCCTCGCCGACATCAGTGCCGCCACCGCCAACCGGTGACCCCGCCTCTCGGAAAGGACCGACCGATGGGTACGCCTCCGAACGACCCCGTGCCACCCAACCCGACCCCGGCGCCCGGCCCCGGCGGGCCGGAACCCGGCACCCCACCCGGACCGGTGCCCGCGCCGGGTGGCCCGGACCCGGTGCCACCCGCGCCGCCGCAGCCCGAGCCCGATCCCCTGCCACCCCCGGCTCCCCGGCCCGAGCCCGGCCCGCAGCCCGGGCCCCTCCCGGGACCGGTCCCGGCTCCCGAGCCCATCACCTGACCAGCGCACCGGCAAGCGGCAGCGCAGCGACTCGTCCGGGCTTCCAGTCCCTGCCGGCGCGCAGCGAGGCAATCGCCTGACCTGGGCGTCCTTCCTCCGGGAAGGACGCCCAGGTGGCGCTTCTGGGCTGGGTGCCAGCCAGCGGCTAACGGCGCCGTCGTCCGGCCGCGCGGGCCTCGGCTGGGCACCAGCTGGGCAGCGGCCTCGGCGTTCTGTTGCACGACTTCCGGCATCACCGAGGTGTAGGCGTCCGCCGTGATCTGGATGGTCAGGGCCGCAGCATCGCTGAGATGACCTTCACGCCCCCCTCCAGCGGCCAGCGCCAGCGAAGTCGCGCTGTACCGCAGGCCGTGCAGCCGGAGGGGCGGCAGGTAGCCCAGATGCGGGCACAGCCGCAGCCGGCTCGCCCCGGGGCGAGTAGGTCCAGGTGTGCGGGTCGACGATGCCATTGGCTACGAGCCCGCGCTCGCGCTGGAAGTCGCCACACCGCCCGACGCAGCTCGTCGCCAAAACGGCCGGATTCAGTGAAGCCGAGCGCCCGCTGCACATCGGCCACAGCCGGACCCCGGTCGCCGACACGCAGGGTGTTGGCCCGCTTGACCATCCGGACGAAGTGCCGGCTTACGTAGTCAGGGTGCAGCGGCTTGCCGTCCTCGGTGGTGAACACGTGGATCGTGTCACTCCAAGCCGGCCCCAGCGCCAGCCGTTCGGCCGCTTGCCGGGGGCGGTGCGTCCGGAGAACGTCGACCGTCACCGAGTCGAGCCGTGACGGCCGTGGCCCAGCCAACCTGAATGATCTGCCACTCCACAGCCAGAGCTCTGGCATCCAGGTCCACATCAGCCCCCGGCAGGCCGATGCCCTCACCTCGGCGCAGACCGCGGAAAACGAGCAAGTGGTAGTAGGCCTAGAGCCGATCAGCGGCCACAAGGTCGAGAAACGCCCCGACCTGCTCCGGCCGCCACACCGCCACCGGGGCCGGCGACCGGTGGCATCCACGCGATAACGCGGTGCTCGGTCCGCAGCACGGGCTTCGGCCGCGGCGCGGTCTCGATCTCCACGAACAGGGCCGGGTTGTCCACGATGCGAAGCTGGCGCTTGGCGTCGTTCAGCGCCGCCCGCAGCGTGGCGTGGATGCGGGCCAAGGTGGCCGGCCCCACCGGCCGGGCTGTGCCCGCCGTGGTCGCCAGGATGGCGTCGTAGGCCGTGCGGATGTGGTTGGGGCGAAGCTTCTCCAGATCGAGGTCGCCCAGGTACGGCTTGAGCCGTTGCTCGATGTGGCCCTCGTAGCTGCGCCGGGTGTTGGCGGCCAGCTTGCGCTTACTCCCCAGCCACTCGTCCAGCCACTCCCCAACGGTCTGCCGCAACGACAGCGACAGGCCCGCGCCGAACCGGCGCTTCGTCTCGGCGTAGTCCGGCAACTGCTGAAACTGGCGGTAGTGCGCTCGGACGGCGGTCAGGATGTCGAGCCGACCGACATCGTCGCCGAGCTCCGGGATGGCCAGCAGCCGAATAGCCTGGTGAAGTTCATCGGTGGCCTCGTGCTGGGTGGTGAAGCCGCCGCGGGTGAGCTGCTGGCGACCGTGCTCCTTCCGGCCAACGTCCGTCAGCGGGATATCGACCACGTAGGACCAGGTGCCGTGCTTCTTGCTGCACGCCAGCCGCTTGCCCGCCTCGTTGTAGCGCGGTGGGCACTTGCAGCGCTTATACGTCGTGCCTTTCATGCCTTGCCTTGTTTTCGGGCTCCACTGAGCCCTGACTCGCCCCCGCTTTGAGATCGTCTTCCAGTTCGGTCAACAGCTCCCGGGTGATGTGCCCCCTGAGCGCTTGGAGTTGACGTGGCGTGGCCTCCGCCGCCCGACCAGCCAGCCGCCGGTCGCGCTCTTCCGACCAGGTCCGCTCCCAGCGCGCCAGCGCCACCAGGTTGACCCACTCCGGTGACGTGCCGACCTTGCGGGCCACGTGCCGCTCCGCATCGCTGACGGCCAGGGTGGCCCGTTCGACCAGCACCGGGTCAGCCAGCCCTGACCGCCGGGCTGCTTCCAGCAACTCGGCAGAGCTCACCACGGCAACCGGCTTGTCCACAGGCTGTGGAGTCAGTCGCCGCACGGCCTGCTGGTCGCCGGACAGCAGCGCCCGCAGGGCGGCAGCCGGCAGGTGGGCACCCGGAGCCAGCTCGATGAGCCGGTCATCTGCACCAGTGATGAAGTCGGCCGGCGCGGCGTCGAGAGCCAAGGCCAGCACCAGTACTTCCTCGATGGAGAACCGCCGCGCCCCGACCTCGCCCTGCGCCACGGTGCCCCGAATCCAGGACGTGAGGCCCTGCTGCCGGATGCGAGCAGCCGCTTCCTCCTGACGCAGGCCACGAGCCTGCCGGAGGGCCTTCAGGCCGGCCGCCAGCACGTCCCGCAGGGGTACTGCCATGGGCTCCATGGACCACCTCGTTCGACCGCACTGGAGCCATCCACGGTACGCTTTCATCTGCTCACATGCCAGAGCGTTTCATTTGTTACAAGTTGGGGCATCATCGCGCTTTGAAGTCAGAGCACCACCACCGATGAGGTGAGCCCCATGGGCGGCATGACCCGAGAAGAACTACTGCGACTGCCGGTCATCACGGACCTGGTCACGGCCGGCAAGGCGCTGGGCATCGGGCGGACGAGGGCGTTCGAGCTGGCCCGACGAGGAGAGTTTCCGGTGCCAGTGCTGCGCGTCGGCTCAACGTGGCGGGTGCCAACTGCACAATTGTTGACCTTGCTGGGCATCAACTAGGCACATGCGAACCTTCGAGAACGCTGACACCAGGGGAATTGTTCGGCGATCAAGGCCGCAACGCGAAAAATCCCCCACCACAAGTTGGCAGGGGACAAAAGTCACGAGACGAAGCTCAGATATTTGGCGAAGCTATTGAAGCTGGCCTGCTCGGAAAAGTAAGCCCTGGCGCCATCACGGGAATAGCAAGTTGTTCGATATCATCGAACCATGCGAGCCACTTCTCTCCGCCGCGCTTTATCATTTTTGCGCGCAGCGAGGAGAAGTCGGCTATGAACTGCATTGTTTCTGCGTGCGTCCAGCGTCGCTGCTGCTCTTGCGTCAGTGCGAGTGTCGTTCCACCATAAGGGTCATCGACCCAGTTGCCGTTTGAGTCGGCATCATTTCGATGGCAAACAGCGCCATCGCGGCGACGAACAACCCGCACCTTGTCGACTGGAGCGGCCCGCTGGTCTATCGCTTCAGCCGTCTCAAGAACTCCCTGGCACACTTCACGATAAGTTTCACGCAGACAGGTGCGCGCGGGCCGTGGATTATCGTCATCTTCACCGGACAGCTGGCGATAGCGATCAACGTTACTCCAAAGGCTTATAGCCCAGGGAGCAGCCACAAAATACACTTTGGCAATATAGCCCGCATCTTTGAACTTTGCGATCATTTCGATCGCGTAATTTGGATCACTCAGGGTGGAGTCCAAGATGACGTTCCAGCGGCGCTCGATGAGTAGTTCAGCTGCCCTTTTAACCCAGATGCGAGCATCCCAATTGGTGTAGAACGCGGCGGTCTCGTCATCCTCTTCCAGTAAATCGTCCCACATGGGATGGTCTACTCGAAAGGCATCTGCACTGATCTCCAAACCTCGGCCCGCAAAGATACCAAGCTTTCCTGCCATGACGCTCTTACCAGCGCCAGGCTGTCCACCGGTAAACCACACCCGAGGTTTCTCCGGACACGTGCCATCCACAAGGCGCTTTGCCTCAATATGCCTGCGGAAAACTAGCGCATTCGCGCTTGAGGAAAGAGCGTAAGCTCGCTCATCTAGGCTGCTCATAACGATCAGACCGTAGGTCGCGAATGATCGACTCGTACCGCGACACCGCTTCCGCCAATTCCTCGCCATCAAGCTCACGCAACCGGCGAAGTTCAGCGTAGTAGGGTTCTTGAGCGGCAGCGTGATGCCGAATCAACTCTTCATCACGGGGGGCGGAATTTTCCGCCTTCCATATCATCGAGCTATACTTCCCGATGATGATTCCAAGGAGATCTTGGGCAATCGGGTACAGCGGCTCTCCCTGAATATGCTTTTCCAGGGTCCCACCTGTGGCCCCGTGACCCACGAAGGTTGAGTTGGGCATGCTCTCGTCAGCCTCTCCTTGACCTACCACTGCTTACCTCCAAACTAGCGAAGCCTGGCCAGTGATGCACCCGGCCGGAGGGTGCCTCGTTGCGCGTTCGGGCATTTCTCGAAATGTCAAGACGTTACCCAAGGTAACAATACGGCAAATGGTCGCTTTATGCAACATTTGACCACGAAGCGTAGTCGCGATCACCTGGCGGGTGCCTTGAACTTAGTGGTATCTGGCCTGAATGACGAGACCCCCTTGAGGCGTCGAGTGATCCGGACGTCCCGCCCGCACCGGCACTCGGGTGAACACGTGGGCGCGCAACACCCTGAGCTCAAGTCCTGCGCGGATGCACCGAAAGACTGACTCCCAGCCTGGCCAACGACGACGGGAGCATCGTGAGCACGATCATTGGCACCTGGAACCTGGAGAACTTCTGTCGGCCCCTGCCGGCTGGTAGTACCCCGGATCCCAACAAGTGCGCGGCCAAGGACCAGGCCACCTACGACGCCAAGGTCGAAGCCCTGGCCGGCGTCATCACCGAGCTCAGCCCCGACCTGCTTGGGGTACAGGAAGTCGGCAGTCAGGAAGCCCTGGATGACCTGGTGGCCAAGCTGCCCGGCACTTGGCACACCGCCATCTCCGACCCCCGCGGCAACCGGGTCGGCGTCATCAGCCGTTTCCCGTTGCTGGATGTCCAGCAGCGCAAGGACTTCCCGGCCGGCCTTCACCCCGTCCAGGTCGAGGACGACGGCATCCCCGGCAGCCCGACCGGTGAGATGGGGCGCGGTGGCCTGGCCGTACGAGTGGAACCGACCCCCGGCCAGAGCCTCCAGGTGGCTGTCTGCCATCTCAAGTCGAAGCTGCTGACCTTCCCGAACAAGCAGCACTCCACCACCGATGAACGCCTACGCGCGCGCTACGAGGCGTACGCGCTGCTGCGCCGCACTGCCGAAGCCGTCACCATGCGTGCCCTGGCCGACGACCTGCTCCAGGGCGACGGCCGCACCCACGACGTCATCGTCCTGGGCGACCTCAACGACGAGTGGCAGGCCGCCACCACCCAGATCCTGTACGGCCCGCCGCTCCCAGATGGGCACCGGCGGCTTCGACCACCCCGACAACGGCGACGCCGAGCGACTGTGGAACCTGGCCCCGAAGATCCTGGAGCAGGGCGGGTTCTCCCGCGTCTTCGAGGGCCAGCACGAGCTGATCGACCACATCCTCATCAGCCACTCGCTGCTGGCCAAGTTCCAGACGGTGTCCACCGGCACCGACAAGCTGCCAACGGTCATGGCGGGTCAGCCGGCCGCACCGCACGACCAGCCGTCCGACCACTCGCCGGTGTTGGCAACGTTCGACTTCTAGTGCCGCATCAGGCAACGTTTGCCCTGGTGACGACTTCGCGTAGGTGCTCGTCGGCGGCGTGCTTGTTTCGCCAGATGATGTAGCGGCGGAT
>NZ_JBHXTG010000123.1:8925-15590 GCF_042677465.1 Kitasatospora sp. NPDC127111 | reverse complement strand
CTGACGGCGGCGGCGGGCCGGCCCGGTGAGGTCCGGGGCCGCCCGGCCGGGGCCCCGGCCGCGGCACAACGGCTACGGGGTGGCGGCTGCGGCGCGACGGCTACAGCGTGACGGCGAAGTTGGCCAGCACGCGGGCGGCCAGCTCCCGGTCGCCCTCGACGGCGACCGGACCGGGGCGCCCGCGGCCGCAGGCGAGCCGGAGGTAGGTCTCCCAGTCCATGGTGAGCTGGACGTCGGGGGCGAGGCTGATCGACTCGTCGACGGTGCCGCGGCCCCCGGCGTCGACCCGGACGGTGCGCAGGAACTCGACCGGGCCGGTGACGTCGATGACCAGGGCCGTCCCGGCCGGCGCACCGGCCTGGTGGGCGACCGCCTTGGGCAGCAGCTCCAGCAGGACGTCCCGGGAGATCAGGGCGCCCGGGGCGTCGAGGTTGCCGGGCACGTCGAGGGCGCGCCGCAGGTCCTGCTCGTGCACCCAGACGTCGAAGGCCCGGCGGCGCAGCAGCTCGTGGTACGGCACGTCGCGGCTGTGCGGCCCGGCGGGCCAGCGGACCGGCTCGTCCGGGGTCCGCTTGGCGTTCCGCAGCGCGCGCGAGCGGCGGATGATCGTGTACTCCAGCTCGCCGGTCAGCTCCACCGAGGTGTGGCACCGGCGCTTGTCGACGGGCAGCTCGATGTAGCGGGCGAACTCGGTGGTGACGTGCCGCAGGTCCCGGGGGAGGGAGTGGATCGGGCGCGGGTCGCCGAGCAGCTCGGACTCGATGGCGATGACGTGCGAGACGACGTCCCGCACCGACCAGCCGGGGCACTCGGTGGCCCGGTTCCAGGAGTCCTCCGGGAGAGGGGTCACCAGCTCCGATATCGATTCGATGGACTGCGTCCACGCCTCGGTGTAAGCCTGCACGGTCTGGTTGTCCGTCACGGGAATCTCCGGCCCTCCGTCAGCTGCCTTGCCTCGCGCGCCCTGGCCTCGGCGGCCGTCCGGGTTCGTCCGGCTTCCGGGCGCGCACGCTAACCGCACGTTACGCTGCCGGGTGAGAGCAGGGCAGTGCTTTCGGGTGACGATCGTAGGACTCTTGCCGTGGACGGTGGTACTGTGCGCGCTTCATTGATCCAACTCGCGGTCTCCGACACCGAGCCGGCCGCCGAGCGCCGGGCGCGCGCGGCCGCCCTGGTCCGGGCGCAACAGGGCGCCGACCTGGTCGTCCTCCCGGAGCTGTGGCCGCTGGGCGGCTTCGCGTACGACCTCTGGTCGGACGGCGCCGAGGCCCTGGACGGGCCGACCTCGGACGCGATGGCGGCCGCCGCGAAGGCGGCCGGGGTCTGGCTGCACGCCGGTTCGATCGTCGAGCGCGACCCCGACGGGCCGATCTACAACACCTCGCTGCTGTTCGCCCCGGACGGCGAACTGGTGCACACCTACCGCAAGGTGCACCGCTTCGGCTTCGACAGCGGCGAGGCGGTGGTGATGGGCGCCGGGCAGGAGATCGTCACGGCCGCCACCGACTTCGGCACGCTGGGCCTGGCCACCTGCTACGACCTGCGGTTCCCGGAGCTGTTCCGGGCGCTGCTGGACGCGGGCGCGCAGCTGCTGGTGATCCCGGCGGCCTGGCCGGCCAAGCGGCGCGAGCACTGGACGGTGCTGAACCGGGCCCGCGCGATCGAGGAGCAGGCCTACGTGCTGGCCTGCAACACGGCCGGTACGCACGGCGGCGTCGAGCAGGCCGGGCACAGCATCGTGGTGGACCCGTGGGGCCGGGTGCTGGCCGAGGCGGGCCCGGACGAGGAGGTGCTGACCGTGGAGTTCGACCCGGCCGAGGTGGCCAAGGCCCGCGCCGACTTCCCGGTCCACCGCGACCGGCTGCTGGGCATCCCGGCCCCCGTGCAGCGCTGAGGCCCCGCCCGCGGGGACGACCCGGACAGCCGGCCCCGCGGCCGTGGGACGGGGCGTCGGGTGACCGGCGTGGCACCGGGGGCCGCGCGGCGGCGGCATCTTTGAGAAGATGAGCGTTCGTCGTGTTCCAGCGTTCTTCGCCGGTCTGTCCCCGGGCCGGCCGCCAGCCCGCCCGAGGAGGTCGCGCGCATGTCCGGTACCGGCGCAGGCGACACCCGCCCCGTCATCCACCGCAACAGCCTCCGTGAGCAGATCGCGGGCGCGCTGCGCGAGGAGATGATGGCCGGTCGGCTGGCCGCCGGGCGCAACTTCACCGTCAAGGAGATCGCCGAGCTGTACGGCGTCTCGGCGACCCCGGCCCGCGAGGCGCTGGTCGACCTCGGGGCGCAGGGGCTGCTCCGGACCGAGCACCACCGGGGCTTCACGGTGCCGGAGTTCGGCTGGGACGACTTCCTGGAGATCTTCGAGTCCCGGGTGCTGCTCACCGACAGCTACTTCCGCCAGCTCGCCGTCCGGACGGCGCTGCCGGACACGGCCGCCCGGATGCCCTCGCTGCGCCGGCGGGCGGACGCGGCCGTGCGGGCGGCGCGGGCCGGGAACCTGGACGTGATGGTGGGCTGCGACCGCCGGTTCTGGCAGGAGATGGCCGGGCTGCTCGGCAACCGCCGGATCGGCGACTACCTGGACTGGCTGCGGGTGCAGTCCTGGATGTTCGCCGCGCCCTACCTGCGGGCGATGCCGAAGCTGGGCGGGGTCTGCTGGGACCAGCACCTGGAGCTGGTCGACGCGGTCGCGGCCGGGGACCTGGCCGGCGCGCACCGGATCGTCTGCGACTACAACCTGTTCACCGTCCGGCTGCTGGCCGGGCTGGCCGGGCAGCCGGTGGAGTCGGTCGGCGTCCTGCCGCTGCTGACCGCCGGGGCCGGACCGGCGGAGCCCGCGGCGGCGGACCCGGGGGCGGACCCGGCGGCGGACCCGGGGGCGGAGGGGCCCGGGGCGGACGGGCCGGCCCCGGAGCGGGGCGCGGCAGCCGCGGCGGGCCCCGCGGAGACGGCCCCCGGCGGTGCTGCGGCGGTCGGCGGGCCGGCCCGCGGCGCGGCGGGGAGCGGCCGGGACCGCGAGCTGGGCCGGGAGCTGGGCCGTGAGCTGGGCCTGGGCCTGGGCCTGGTGCCGCAGCCGCGCTCGGTGCCGTACGGGCGGTTCGGCCGCCGGCTGCCCGACCCGTCGTCCGGCCAACTGCCCGAGGGGCGGCCCGGCCCGCACCGCGCGCCGGGCCGGTAGGGTGGGCGGTCGTCGCCCCGGGCGGTCCCTGCACCGACGGTCCGGGTGCCGATCCGTCCGCCCGTCGTTCGCCCCGCGAACGGCCCCCGCCGCCCGGAGAGGAAGAGCCGGCCCATGGCCTGCGACCTCTGGCTCGTCCCGCTCGTGGACGTGCTGAGCCACAGCCCCGACAACCCCTTCCGGGACGACCTCGCGCTCTACAACGCCGTGTTGACCTCGCGCGGACTGCCCGAGGTGCCGGTCTACCAGTACGTGCCGGGGATCAGCGGCGCGGTCGAGCCGATAGCCGCCTTCGACTACGACTCGCTGCACTTCCTGCGCCGCGCCTACCTGCTGGGGCTGACCGGCCTGGACATCACGCCGGTGGACGCGCTCGGCGGCGACTACGAGCAGCTGCTGGAGATGTTCGAGAGCAGCGCGGAACAGTCCCACCTGGTCTGGCACTTCGACCATGCCGGGGCGTACGTGCCGATCGAGTTCGCGGTGCCCCTGGTGGACGACGCGCTGCTGGCCGCGGGCGGCCCGCTGGGCTCCAGCCACGGGCTGCTGCGCGAACTGCAGGCCGTCGCGCCGGCCCTGGGCATCGACCCGCTCAACCCGCCGAACCCGACCAGGCCGCTCGGCCCGACCGGCCTGGAGCAGCCGTTCGGCCCGCCGCTGGACGACCTGCACCCCTTCGCCCGGGAGCGGCACGCCTGGGCGGGCCTGTACGCGGCGGCCACCCGCAGCCTCACCCAGGGCTCGATGATCGTCTTCGCCTGAGTCGCGTGCCGGCGTGCCCGCGGGGCGCGGACACGGGGCACTGGCACGGGCACCGGCAACGGCACGGGAGGACGCGGGTACGGGGGCGCGTGCCCGGGTGGCCCGGCCCGGCGCCTCAGCGCAGCGGGCCCTCCGGCGGCCGCTGGCGCGGCATGGTGGGCCGGGTGCCCGGCGGCGGCAGGATCCGCACCTGGGCTCCCCCGCTCGTCTCGCTCCGGCCGCCCCAGCTGCCCGCGGCCTGGGTGGGCAGCTGGGTCATGCCGGCGCGGAACTCCAGCATCCACTCCGAGGTCTCGGTGCGGACCATGTCCGACACGTCCTCGCAGAACCGCCGCAGCACCCCGAGGCAGCGCTCGGCCGCCTCGCCGGCGGTGCCCTCGGTGGGGCCGAGCACCTCCCGCACGCACTCTGACGCCCAGTCGAACTGGAAGGCCTCCAGGCGGCGTTGCAGCGCCTGGGCGGTGGAGACGTCCCGCATCCAGCCGGAGGTCAGCCCGAACACCCGGTCCGCGCCGTAACAGGCGGCCGAGAGCGCCAGTCCGACGTAGCCCCAGCTGGTGGCGTGCGCGACGGCGCCGGTGAGGTCCACCAGCGGCGCGGTGACCCCGCCCACGGCGAAGCCGGCCGAGCCGAACCGCAGCAGCCGGGCCCAGCGGCGCTTCCAGACCCGGTCCCGCCGGTACCAGTCGATCGCCTCCACGGCCCGCTCCTCGGACCAGCGGTAGAGCTCCTCCAGCCGCTCGGCGGGCTCGCCCCAGTCGCCCAGCGGGAACTGGCGGGTGCTCAGATCGGTCCGGCGGCGGGTGGACGCCGGGCGCGCGACCGTGGCGGCGGGCTGGTCCTCCTCGCCGATCTCCTTGCCCCAGGCACTCTCCTCGGGCTGCATTTCCGGCTGGCTCACCTGTGGGGCTCCCTGTGGCGGGCGGACTGCTGGGTCTGACGGCGCGTCGCCCTGACGCGCCATCGGCCTGGCTGGCCGTGAAGCGCCCGGGACACGCATCGGACGCGCGACGCCCCGGGCGGGTGCGGCGTGCCCGGGGACGGCGCACCGGCCGCGGCCGGTGGTGGTCCAACAGCACTTCTTACCGCCAAATGGCTGACCGTGGGGGCGCTTCGCCAATGATCGTTACCGGATTCGCGCACCGGAACCCGAGGTGAGCGGGTTGCGGCGGTCGGCGAGATTTCACCCGTCCGAGCGAGGCCCGGGTGACCCGCTGTCCTGACCCGGACACCCGGCGCCGATCACCGGGGCCGCGGATTGGAGGATCCTCCGACTCCGGCAGCGTACGGAGGGCTTTCGCTGGAGGTTCCGACGGGACCGGAGGGCAGCCGGAACCGGCCACCGACTACCCTTGCCAACCGTGAAGGTCCTCGTCATCGGCGGCGGCGCCCGCGAACACGCCCTGTGCCGCTCTCTGTCCCAAGATCCCGCCGTGACCGAGCTGCACTGCGCCCCGGGCAACGCCGGGATCGCGCAGGTGGCGACGGTCCACCCGGTCGACCAGCTGGACGGCGCGCAGGTCGCGGCGCTCGCCCGGCGGCTCGACGCCGGGCTGGTCGTGGTCGGCCCGGAGGCCCCGCTGGTCGCGGGCGTCGCCGACGCCGTGCGCGCGGCCGGCATCCCGGTCTTCGGCCCCTCCGCCCGGGCCGCCCAGCTGGAGGGCTCGAAGGCCTTCGCCAAGGACGTGATGGCCGCGGCCGGCGTGCCCACCGCCCGCTCCTACGTCTGCACCAGCGCCGACGAGGCGGCCGAGGCGCTGGACGCCTTCGGCGCGCCCTACGTGGTCAAGGACGACGGCCTGGCCGCCGGCAAGGGCGTCGTGGTCACCTCCGACCGCGAGGCCGCGCTGGCCCACGCCGCCTCGTGCGAGCGCGTGGTCATCGAGGAGTACCTGGACGGCCCCGAGGTCTCGCTCTTCGCCATCACCGACGGCACCACCGTCCTCCCGCTCCAGCCCGCGCAGGACTTCAAGCGCGCGCTGGACGGCGACGAGGGCCCGAACACCGGCGGCATGGGCGCCTACTCGCCGCTGCCGTGGGCCCCCGAGGGCCTGGTCGAGGAGGTCCTGGAGACCGTCCTGCAGCCGACCGTGGACGAGCTGCGCCGCCGCGGCACGGAGTTCTCCGGCCTGCTCTACGCGGGTCTGGCGCTGACCTCCCGCGGCACCCGGGTGATCGAGTTCAACGCCCGCTTCGGCGACCCGGAGACCCAGGTCGTGCTGGCCCGGCTGCGCACCCCGCTGGCCGCCGTCCTGCACGCCTCCGCCACCGGCACGCTGGACCAGCTGGAGCCGCTGCGCTGGGACGACGGCGCCGCCGTCACCGTGGTCGTCGCCTCCGAGGGCTACCCGGCCGCGCCGCGCACCGGCGACCCGATCGAGGGCCTGGCCGAGGCCGAGGCCGCCGACGGCACCGCCTACGTGCTGCACGCCGGCACCCGGGCGGGCGAGGACGGCGAGGTGCTCAGCGCCGGCGGCCGCGTCCTCTCGGTCACCGCGACCGGTGCCGACCTGGCCGAGGCCCGCACCCGCGCGTACGACGCGGTGGGCCGGATCAGCCTCAAGGGCGGCCACCACCGCACCGACATCGCCCTCAAGGCCGCCGGGCTGTAGGCCCCCGGCGAGGCGGCGAACGAGCGAGCGGGCCGGCGGCGAGCCGGGCCGAGCGCGGAAGAGGTTGGGCGCGGGGCGCTGCGTCCGTGGGGAAACAACCCCCATGGCAGCTGGGC
>NZ_JBHXTG010000123.1:0-8915 GCF_042677465.1 Kitasatospora sp. NPDC127111 | reverse complement strand
CGCGCCGTGCCAAACCCCCCCCACCCGCCCCCCCCCCCCGCGGCGTTTCCGGGGTCGGAGGGCCGGGAGCGGTTCCGGCCGGCGGCGCACCGTTCGGCGGCCGGAATACAGCCCATCGAGTGACACCACCCGCATCCGGCTGACGTAACCCGGCGCCCGGCCTTATGGTGCGCTGGTCCGCAGCGCCCCGGGCCACGCCGCTCGCGGCGGCCGCCGGGTAGCGGCGGTCACGTGGGGGGATGCTGGACGGCGTCCGGCCGGGCGGGCACGCACGACCGCTTCGCACAGCGCCCCGGCGCGGTCGTCCGGATTCCGGGCGCCGTCACCGGGACGAGTGGAAACCGGCGGGATCCGGAACACCCACCCCGGTGCGGGCGTCAAAAATGTCAGAAGCGCCACACAGCATGTACTACCGGGGATCGGACGTCGCCGTTTCCCAGTCGGAAGTGATCGTTTCGAGTCGGCTCAGGGCCCGTCACCGGATGCCCGAGGGCTCCGAAGGGGGTGCCGCACCGTATGGCCGCTGTCGACACCGCGCGCGCTCATGCCCAGGCGGTCCTGCGGGTCCGTGGTCTCGCCCTGGCCGCCGCCGCGCTGCCCGCGGCCGTCGCGGTGGTGCTGCTCGCGGGCCGGTTCACCGGCCGGCTCGGTGCGCCCGGCGCCCCCGACGCCGCCGCCTGGGACGCCGTCCGCTGGGTGGTCTGCGCGGTGGCCGCCGCCACCCTGCTGGTGGCCGGGCTGGCCGCCCGGGCCCACCGCCGGGCCGTCCCGCCGCAGACCCCGGCCGTCCCGCTGGAGCGGGCCCAGGCCCCCGAGCTGTACCGGCTGATCGACGAGCTGGCCGACCGGCTGGACGTCCCCGCGCCGTCCGCGATCGCGCTCACCCCGGACTGCGACAGCTGGCTGGAGGACGTCCCGCCGCCCCGCCCGGCCGGCCGCCGGGCCCGGCACGCCGCGCACCACCACCCGCCCGCGCCGGTGCTGGTGATCGGCTCGCCGTTCCTGTGGTGGATGCGGGCCGGCGAGCTGCGCGCCCTGCTCGCCCCGGTGGTGGCCGGCACCGCGGCCGCCGCCGACCCGGACATCGCCGCCGCCCGCCGCTTCCTGCGCGGTCTGGACGCCAGCCTGGACCCGGCCGCCGCCGGACCGGCCGGGTCCGTCGGGTCCGCCGCACCCGACGCGCCGCGCACCGGCCGCCGAGGCCCGGCCGGCCTGACCGACCGGATCACCCGCCGGCTGCTCGGCGCCTGCCGCGCGCACTCCGCCGAGCTGGAGCGGGCCGTCGCCGGCTGGGCCTCCGAACAGGCCCGCACGGTCGACTACGGCCTGCGGATCGCCGCCCAGGAGCAGGTCGGCCTGGCCTACGCCGGCTGGGACCGGCTGCTCACCCGGGTCGCGCTGCCCGCCTGGCGGCTCGGCCGGCACCCCGCCCACCTCAACGCCGGCGTGGTCGCCGCGCTCACCGAGCTGTCCCGGCGCGACCGGCTGGCCGACGGCTACGGCAGCCGGCTCGGCGACCGCCCCGCCTGCGACCTGCTGGAGGAGCCGGGCGCGGTCGACGAGGCGGTCTCGCTGCTCGCCGCCGACCTCTTCTTCGGCCGGCCGGCGTCCGGCAGCTGGCGCGAACTGGACTGGGCCGACTACCCGGCCGAGGTGGTCGACGCCGGCTGGCGCGCCCGGGCCGCCACCCTGCAGTCGGCCCTGGACCGGGCGGCCCCGCAGGCCCGTCCCGGCTCCCCGACCCTCACCCGGCTGCTGGTCCGGCTCGCCGAGGGTGACGGCGAACAGCTGGCCGCCTCGCTCACCGCCCAGCTGGCCCGCACCACGGCCCCCGCACCGCTGCTCGAACCCGTCCGCACCGGGCGCGACCTGCTGGTCGACCACGTCACCGCGATGGTCTGCTGCGCGGCCGTCGACACCGCCGGGGCCACCCCCGGCCTGGACTGGCTGGACGGCCCGGTGCTGCTGATCCGCGGCGTCCGCCGGACCGACCTGGCGGCCCCGGTGGCCCAGGCCGTGGAGCAGGGCCAGGACGGCCCGCTGCGCGCCTGGCTGGACGCCGCCGAGGTCCGGCTGGAGAAGCCGGTCCGGCTCTGACCGGATGATCGAAGAGGGCGCTCGGCGCCCGGGCTCGCGCCCCCGGACCGACCGGGGGCGGCGGGTCTTCGCAGGCCGGGGCCCTCCGCGGGGCGGACCGGAAGATTCTCCGCCACTAGTTGCTACCGTTGGGTGACACAGCGCCAGCACTCTGTGGTGTATTAGACCGCACGCACATCCGGTGGGCACATGCCAGCCGGCGAGGGTGCACCTGTGGGAGGGGCGCGTGGGGACGGAACTCAACCGCCGCTGGGAGTCCGGAACGCACGCGTACAGCGTCTCCGACCCCTTCGGCCAGGGCCCGCTGCCCTGGCTGCGCAGCCCCGACCAGTACCTCGCGGGCGCCGAGGGCACCGTCCCCTGGTACGTCTCGGTGGACGCGCCGGGCCAGCAGCCGCTGGCCGCGGGCGCCCGCCCGCCCAAGCCGCCGGTCGGCACCCCGCAGGGCGCCAACGACGTGGTGCAGCAGATCAAGGGCTTCGCCTCGGCCGGCATCGTCCGCCCCGGCGGCTCGGTGGACTTCCGGGTCACCGTGAACCCGCCCCGCGAGTTCACCGTCGACGTCTACCGGATCGGCCACTACGGCGGCGACGGCGCCCACCACATGACGTCCAGTCCGCTGATCGCCGGACTGGCCCAGCCCGCCCCGCTGGTGGCCGGCCGGACGGTCTCCTGCCACCACTGGTGGCACTCCTGGCGGCTGCAGATCCCCACCCACTGGCAGCCCGGCGCCTACGTCGCCGTGCTGACCACCGGTGACATGCTGCACCGCAGCCACATCCCGTTCACCGTACGGGACTTCGAGGACCGGGCGCACGCCGCCGAGCTGCTGCTGGTGCTCCCCGACGTGACCTGGCAGGCGTACAACCTCTTCCCCGAGGACGGCCGCAGCGGCGCCAGCCTCTACCACGCCTGGGACGACCAGGGCCGGCTGGTCGGCGAGCCGGAGGCCGCCGTCACCGTCTCCTTCGACCGCCCGCACGCCACCGCCGGGCTGCCGCTGCACGTCGGCCACGCCTACGACTTCATCCGGTGGGCCGAGCGGTACGGCTACGACCTCTCCTACGCCACCGCCACCGACCTGCACGCCGGCCTGGTCGACCCGGCCCGGCACAAGGCGCTGGTCTTCCCCGGCCACGACGAGTACTGGTCCGAGCCGATGCGCCGGGCCGCCGAGCGGGCCCGCGACGGCGGCACCTCGCTGGTCTTCCTCTCCGCCAACACCATGTACTGGCGGGTCGAGCTGAGCCCCGCCCCCTCCGGCGAGCCGAACCGGCTGCTCAACTGCCGCAAGCGGCAGAAGGTCCGGCCCGGCAGCCCGGCCGCCGGGGTGTCCGGCGCCGCCAGCGCGCTGTGGCGGGACGCCGGCGAGCCCGAGCAGCACCTGCTCGGCCTGCAGTACTCGGGCCGGGTCGCCGCCCCCGTCCCGCTGGTCGCCCGGCACACCGCGCACTGGCTCTGGGACGGCACCGGCGTCCAGGAGGGCGACGAGCTGCCCGGGCTGGTGGCCGGCGAGGCGGACCGCTACTACCCCAAGGTGGCACTGCCCGAGCACACCGAGCGGGTGCTGCTCGCGCACTCCCCGTACCGGGACCTCGGCGGCCGCACCCGCTACCAGGAGACCTCGCTCTACCGGGCGCCGAGCGGCGCGTACGTCTTCGCCGCCGGCACCTTCGCCTGGTCGCCCGCGCTGGACCGGCCCGGACTCACCGACGAGCGCATCCAACGGGCCACCGCCAACCTGCTGGACCGGCTCTGCAAGAACTGACCGGACCGGGCGTCCGGGCGGTCGTGAAAGACTGCAGGGGCAGTGACCTCCCCTTTCGCGCCCCACGCCCGCGAACGACCCCTGAGGACTGAGACACCTTGAGCGGATTTGTCACCAAGCCCGAGCCGGTCCAGGTACCCGGCCTGGTCCACCTGCACACCGG
The DNA here is from genome assembly GCF_042677465.1 of Kitasatospora sp. NPDC127111. NCBI lineage: Bacteria > Bacillati > Actinomycetota > Actinomycetes > Kitasatosporales > Streptomycetaceae > Kitasatospora > Kitasatospora sp. NPDC127111. Next base: position 4,887 of record NZ_JBHXTG010000123.1, on the reverse strand, counting down.
CAAGGTGCGCGACCTCTACCGCACCGAGGCCGGGGAGTTGGTGATGGTCGCCAGCGACCGCACCTCCGCCCACGACTGGGTGCTCCCGAACGAGATCCCCGACAAGGGCCGCATCCTCACCCAGCTCTCGCTGTGGTGGTTCGAGCGGATCGCCGACATCGTGCCCAACCACGTGATCTCCACCGAGGTCCCGGCCGGCGCCCCCGCCGACTGGAAGGGCCGCACCCTGGTCTGCCGCAGCCTGGACATGATCCCGGTCGAGGCCGTGGCCCGCGGCTACCTGGCCGGCTCCGGCCTGACCGAGTACGAGGAGAGCCGGACGGTCTGCGGCATCGCCCTGCCGGAGGGCCTGGAGAACAGCTCCGAGCTGCCGGCCCCGATCTACACCCCCGCGCTCAAGGCCGAGGTCGGCGAGCACGACGAGAACGTCCCCTACGAGGAGACCGCCCGCCGGATCGGCGCCGAGCTGGCCGCCCAGCTGCGCCGCACCACCCTGGACGTCTACGCCCGGGCCCGGGACATCGCCCGCGAGCGCGGCATCATCCTGGCCGACACCAAGTTCGAGTTCGGCCTGCTGGACGGCGAGCTGGTGATCGGCGACGAGGTGCTCACCCCGGACTCCTCCCGGTACTGGCCGGCCGACGCGTGGCAGCCCGGCCGCTCGCAGCCCTCCTTCGACAAGCAGCTCATCCGCGACTGGCTGGTCTCCCCGGCCTCCGGCTGGGACCGGTTCAGCGAGGAGCCGCCGCCGGCCCTGCCCGCCGAGATCGTCGAGCAGACCCGGGCCAAGTACATCGAGGTGTACGAGCGGCTGACCGGCACCCACTGGGTCTGACGACCGCGGTGGCGCCCGCGGGCCCGGCTCAGATCCAGCCGTGCTCGCGGGCGATCCGCACCGCCGCGTGGCGGTTCTCGGCGCCCAGCTTGCCGGCCGCCGAGGAGAGGTAGTTGCGGACCGTGCCCTGGGAGAGCGCCGCGCGCGTGGCTATCTCGGCGATCGAGGTGCCGTCGGCGGCCAGCTCCAGCACGTCCGTCTCGCGCGGGGTCAGCGGCGTCTCACCCGCGCTGATCGCGTCCGCCGCCAGCTCCGGGTCGACGTACCGGCCGCCCGCCCGCACCGTGCGGATGATCCCGGCGAGGTCCGCCGCCGAGACGGTCTTGGGCAGGAAGCCGCGCACGCCGACCTCCAGCGCCCGCTTCAGGTAGCCCGGGCGGCCGTGGCCGGTCACGATCATGGTCCGGCAGTCCGGCAGGATCCGGCGCAGTTCGGTGGCCACCTCGATGCCGTCCAGCCCGGGCATCTGGAGGTCCAGCACCGCGATGTCCGGGCGGTGCGCCGAGGCCATCGCCACCGCCTCCGGGCCGGAGGCGGCCTGGGCGACCACGTCGATGTCGTCCTCCAGCGAGAGCAGCGCGGCCAGCGCGCCCCGGATCAGGTGCTCGTCGTCGGCGAGCAGGACGCGGACGGTCGCGGTGTCGGTCATCGGCGGGGCCTTCCGGGGAGCGGATTCAGAGCGGGACGCTGGCGAGCAGCCGGAAGCTGCCGGGCGGGGCGTCCGGGACGGTCAGCTCGCCGTCGTGGGCGGCGAGCCGCTCGCGCAGTCCGCGCAGCCCGGTGCCGCTGCCCTGGGAGGGCGGCGGGACGGCCGGCACCCCGTCATTCTCCAGCTCCAGCACGGCCCGGTGGTCCTCCCGGCGGAGCCGGATCGAGCAGCGGCCCGCCTCGCTGTGCCGCAGCACGTTGGTGGTGGCCTCGCGGATCACCCAGCCGAGCACCGACTGGACCGGTACCGGCAGCTGGTCGGCGTGCTCGCCGAGGTCGATCTCGCAGGTCACGTCGGCGGAGCGGAGCACCGCGCGGGCGCCGATCGCCTCCGCGTGCAGGTCCGTCGTGCGGTAGCCGCGGACCACGTCCCGGACCTCGCGCTGGGAGTCCTGCGCGATCCGCTGCACCTCGGCCATCTGGTCGGCGGCCTCCGGACGGCCGCGCCGGGCCAGCTGGACGGCCAGCTCGCTCTTCAGCGCGATCGTGGTGAGGTTGCGGCCCATCACGTCGTGCAGGTCGCGGGAGAACCGCAGCCGCTCCTCGGCGACGGCCAGCCGGGCCTGCGCCTCGCGGGCCGCGTCCAGCTCCCAGACCACCGACTGGAGCCAGGCGAAGCCGCGGCAGCTGTACCCGATGGAGACCATGAGCACCGCGGTGAAGGTGAGCGCCCCGGTGGCGGTCGCCGGTTCGATGCCCGCCACCAGCATCGCGGGGGCGACGGCCAGCAGACCGCCGAGCCCGGCGAGCGCCGACCGGCGCGGCGGCAGTGCGACCGCGAACGGGCCGAAGGCCGAGAAGAGCATGGTGCTGACGGTGCCGACGGTGAACGGCACCTCGTCCGGCCCGGTCCCGGCGTGCGGACCGACCAGCAGGAGGGCCCAGGAACCGGCCAACGCGACGGTGCCGGTGACGGCGAGCCAGCGGCGGTGGTCGGTGGGCCGCCTCAGGTAGTGGTCGATCGAGGTCCGGTAGGCCCGGAGGGTGACCAGGGTCAGGGCGAGGCCGATGACGACGGCCACCCGCGCGGCGGCCAGGTACCGCTGGTTGTCCGAGTCGGTCCCGATGCTCAGCAGCGCGCCCGGCAGCGGGAAGACCGCCATCAGGTAGAGCGACCAGCGGAGGTAGAGCTCGGACCGCTGGGGCTTGCTGTAGCCCCGCCACTTGCGCACCGGATTCACGATGCCCATCCGTCCCGCCCCCGTTCGACCATGATCGTGCTCCGCCATTCCTACCAGGCGCGGCCGGGGTCTCCTCCGGCCGGACGGACGGACCCTAGCGGCGCGGCTCCCAGCGGAAGTAGCGGACGGCGCCCCAGGCGGCGAGCGCCAGCCAGACGGAGCCGGTGACCAGGTGCGGGGCGGCGGTGGCCCAGGTGCCGGCGAAACCGGTGGGGGCGGCGGAGCCGTCGGTGCCGAACCAGCCGAGGCGGATCAGCTGGAAGGCCGGGGTGGTGGGCAGCAGCCGGCAGACGTCGGCGGCCTTCTCGGGCATGACCTCCAGCGGGATGAGCAGGCCGGAGCCGAACTGGGTGAGCAGCAGGACGGGCATGGTGGTGATGCCGGCGCTCTCGACGGTCTTGGTGAAGGCGCTGGAGAGGGCGGCCAGCGCCATCAGCGTGACGATGGCCAGGACGGCCCCGGCGGCCAGCAGCAGCGGGTTGACCGGCGCGCTGAGGTGCAGGGCGGAGGCCCCGACACCGCCGATCACGGCGCACATCAGCAGGGCCAGCCCGACCGAGGGCACCGCGGTGCCGGCCAGGATCTCCAGGTCGCGGGCCTCGCCGGTGCGCAGCCGCTTGAGCACCAGCTCGCCGCGGCGGGCCACGTAGGCGGCGGTCAGGTTGTAGTAGACGACGAAGGCCAGCACCATCCCGACGGCGCCGTTGACCAGCAGCGAGTCGACGTCGAGGCCCGGGTCGTCCTTGGCCTGCTGGTCGAGCACGTTCTTCAGCCCGAGGACCAGCAGCACCGGCAGCAGCAGGGCGGTGAACAGCGCGGTCCGGTTGCGCAGCAGCAGGACGGCCTCGGCGCGGCCGAGCGCGAGCAGGCGGCGGGCGACGGTGCTCCGCGGGGCGGCGGGGGAGGAGGGGACGACGGAGGCGGTCATCGGGCGAGTCCGATCAGGCGGCGGCGGGCGGAGGGGGCGGCGGGGGCGTCGGCCGGCGGCTGGTGCGCCGCCTCGGAGGCGATGGCGAGGAAGGCCTCCTCCAGCGAGGCGCTGCGGGCGTCGAGGGCGCCGAGCGCGATGCCGTGGTGGTCGGCCCAGCCGAGCAGCTCGGTGAGGGTGGCCTGGAGGCGCGGGGTCTGGACGGTGATCTTCCGGCCGTCCGCGACCACGTGGGCCCCGGCCAGCGTCGGGAGCGAGGTCCCGGTGAACTCCGGGAGTTCGAAGGAGATCCGGGAGGGGCGGCCGGCGATCACCTCGGTCACGGTGCCGGTGGTGACGACCCGGCCGCCGTGCATGATGGCCAGCCGGTCGGCGAGCTCCTCGGCCTCCTCCAGGTAGTGCGTGGTGAGCAGCACCGTGGTGCCCTGGGCGCGCAGTTCCCGGACCAGGCGCCAGACGGCGGCGCGGGCCTCCGGGTCGAGGCCGGTGCTGGGCTCGTCCAGGAAGAGCACCTCGGGCCGGCCGAGCAGGGCCATCGCCAGGTCGAGCCGGCGGCGCTCGCCGCCGGAGAGCTGCTTGACCCGGACGTTGCGGCGGGCGGTCAGGCCGACCAGCTCCAGCGCCTCGTCCAGCGGGCGGGCGTTGCTGGTCGTCCCGACCCAGGAGCGGCCGGTCTCGGCGACGGTGAGGTCGCCGGGGAAGCCGCCCTCCTGGAGCATGATGCCGATCCGGGGGCGGACGGCGGCCCGCTCGCGGTACGGGTCCTGGCCGAGCACCTGCACCCGGCCACCGGTCGGGGCGGCGAGGCCCTCGATCAGCTCCATGGTGGAGGTCTTGCCGGCACCGTTGGTGCCGAGCAGCGCGAACAGCTCGCCCCGGCCGACGGAGAGGTCGACGCCGCGCACCGCGTGGTAGCCGGTGGCGCCGGAGCCGTAGTGGCGGTGGAGGCCGGTGACCTCGATCACAGGCTCGCTGGGGGCGGGGGGCTGGCTCGTTTCCATGCCTCAAGCCTTCCGCCGCCCGGGCCCCGCGGGCAGTGCGCGCCGTCATGAGAACGGGATGCGCCGACACGGGTCGGCGATGACAAATGTCATCGCCGGGGAGCGGGCGGTCCGGCCCGGGAATGCCGGACCGGGAAACGTCGAAGGGCCCTCTCGATCGAGAGGGCCCTTCGTGCTGGAGCGGACGACGAGATTCGAACTCGCGACCCTCACCTTGGCAAGGTGATGCTCTAC
>NZ_JBHXTG010000122.1:0-15877 GCF_042677465.1 Kitasatospora sp. NPDC127111 | reverse complement strand
TACGGGCCGAACCTGCCGACCGGCAGAAACGGCTCGATCAACATCCACTGCTCATCGGTGAGTTGCCTACGCGTCACGACACACAGTCGTACTGGGTTCTGCCCTCGAATGAGGGCAGAACCCAGAGACTGATCACAACATCACACAGGCCCTAGGACCATCGCTGCGTACCGCTCCTACCAGCGATCCCTCGGCTACGGCGGTTCGGACGCCGACGGCATCCCCGGCCTCGTCAGCCTCACCGAACTCGGCCGCCGCCACGACTTCACCGTCACCAACTGACTGGAGATCACCACCATGACCGACTCAGCCCGCCGCACCGTACGGACCGTCTTCGCCACGGTGCTCGGCGTCGCCGCCGCCCTACCGCTGCTCGTCCAGACGGCCGGCGTTCCGTCCGCCCTGCCCGGCCTCGGCACCCTGCTGACCGCAGCCGCCGCGATCACCCGCCTGATGGCCCTGCCCGTGGTCAACTCCTGGCTCCCCGGCTGGCTTCAGATGACCGCGCCGAAGGCCGCCTTGCCGGACCCGCGCGACGCTGACCCGTCCTCCCGGGGTGGCCTGTGACCGTACCCTCCGACCCGGCAACCGCGCTGGAACTCGAACGCCTGCGCGGCGTCGTCGGTGAGGGGTTTGCCGAGGTTAAGGGCGGTATCGCCCTGCTCGTCCAACGCTCCGACCAAGTCGAGCGGGCTATCAGTGAACACCGCACCGAACTGGGCGACCTGAACAAGCGCCTGGCCGAACTCGAACACGCCCACGAGGCGGACGTCGCCCTCGGCCAGGAGGACAGGCTCCGCCGGCTTGAAGCCGGCCGGTGGCCCCTCCCGACCATTGGTGCCCTCACCGGCCTCGCCGCGCTCATCATCCCCCTGCTCGTCCGCTGAACACGATGCCCCCTGCCTGGCTTTGACCAGGCAGGGGGCGCTTCGTCGCGTGCGTCTGGCTCTGCTGGGCGCGCCCACTATCTCCGGGCCAGCTGGCCTGCCGATACGGCAGACTGCGTCGCGCGCAGGAATCGCGCGGGGAATCAGCAGTTCCTAGACTGGCTGGGTGGATCGTCAGATTAAGCCGATCTCCTGCACCATTTCGGCTACAGTCCGTAGGCACGGCAGCCCATGGACTGCTGGCCAGTCCCTGAGTGAGGGTATATTCAGCCGTTACTCCATGAAGTCCTACCACAGCCGGATGGGCGGCCACTCCGAAATGCACTCACTGGCACTACAGGGTGTTTCGATCCGTAGATTGTTAAAGAGGCGAACGGCATGGCGAACGGCACGCCCTACAGCATAACCATCTCGGGGATCGATGACTGGGCCGAGCTCGAACGGCGGAACCTGGGCGTCGTGATTGACCCGCTGATCCTCCGCCTTGGACAGTTCTTCCTTGCAGGCAAGCCGCATGACAAATCAGAGGCGAACGAGCACTGGGGAGCTATTGAGTCCGACGTCGGCGCCCTGGTGAGCTTCTTCGACCTGATCGTGATGTACGAAAAAATACCTGCCTTTAACTATTACTCAACGTTCGACGCATGGCACGACTTCCGCGACCACTTAGGGCAGCTCCTCAACACGCATGGCGACGAGACCCTGGTACATGTGGACGCCAGGGGCATATACCCCGTAGTGAAAGGAGCTGCCATCGATCAGCTCAGCAGCCGGCTCACTGCGGGGCCCCTGGTGCAGGCGCCAGTTGGCCAGGAGATCCTCTCCACGCTCGCCGCGGTCCAGTACCACTGGGAGCCCAGCTTGGAGCTTCTGGAACCGCAGCTTGGCGGCGACGCCCACCAGGCTGCAATCGCTCGGTTCCTGCTCGGTCAGCTGGTGTTCGCGGGCTACGCTCAGCTGGCCGGGGCACCCCAGATGCTCGCGCCGAAACGAAGTCGGATGCTGACTGCTGCCGGTCTCGGAGCGGAGTATGCAGGGCCGACGACGGAAGCCGAGATCTATGGCGAGCTGAGTCGGCGATTTCGCGATGCAGGGGAAGGCTGGCGCGACGTGGAGTTGCCCTGGAGCCCATCGTTCCTGCCTCTCATCCTAAAGCAGATGAATAAATATCACGAAGGCCCGGACGTCTTGCTCGATCGCGCCAAGGATCTGCGGGAAAGAAAGGCGATCGCGAAGTATCGAACGCTCCGGAAAGCGGCAGTTTCTGAAGGGGTCGAGAACTCCGCCGACGCCCGCAAGGAGTTGGAGGAAGCGGCTAACAAAGTCGCGAAATCGCTAGACTCGACTCGTGAGGAGATGTATTTCCAGCGGAAGATTATGGTCGACGTGTTGCCGAAAGCCCTGGGGGTGGCGGGCGGAGTGGTGGCGGGAGGCGTTCTGGCGGGACCGCCAGGCGCCATTATTGGCGGAGTCGCTGGGGTCGTCGGCGAGGAGATACTCAACGAGGTGAGTGGCCGGGCGTGGGGATGGGTGATCGATAAGTTGCCGTACCGTAGCGCGCGCAAGTTGTTGACCCGGTCGGCGAAAGCCGAGCATGACCTGGGGGCACGGTTGGTGCCGCAACTGAAAACGGTCTGGGAGACGGGGCCGCGGGCGAGCTGATCCTCACACGCAGTAGTAGTCGCGGTTGAGGCACGCCGACTACCTTCGCGCCATGGGGCAAACGAATCACTCCTGTGGATGGGACGTTGAATCTGTGGTGCCTCACCGTGAAGGCACCATCTCATCCTGCAGGGTTAGGGCGCGGGCAGGCGCCTCTACACCGGCCAGATCGTCAACCAGGGCCGCGCACAGCAGCTCTTCCGCGGCCTCGCGGCCACCAGCGGCGAGCCGATGACCCTGCGCGAAGAGCGGGGGTTCGGGCAGGCCAGCCTCTCCACCATCCGGGGCCCGATCTGGCGCATCACGCCCCTGCCGCACACCACCGTGCCTCTGCCGCGCGGAGCAATTGGCCGGAAGAACCCCGCCACCGGCCGGCCCACCGTTCTCATCGAGGAGATGGACCCCTGTCACCTCGCCCCGGTCATGCGCGCCACCGGGTGCCGCCTGCGTCGCTTCACCCTCACCGGCGTCGAGATCGAGCACGTCCCCCAGGCCGAGGCCCGCAGCCGCCACGGCTTCCCCGGGGCACGCTAGAGACGCCAACTCGCCGACTCCTCCCGGCCGTCCGGCCGGGAGGCCACGCTGGGAAAGTCCCAGCCGTCACCACCCGCCGAGGAGAAACACCCCGATGAGCACCACCGAAGCGACGACCACCACGCCGTTCGGCAAGATCAAGATCCGCACCAGCGGCCTGGTCTTCTGCGGCACCGAGGTTGCGCTGCTGCGCCGCGAGCGCCCGAACTCCGTGCACTACACCACCGTCGGCGGCAACGTGCTGCCCGGCGAGGCGCTCCCGGACGCTCTCACCCGCGAGCTGAAGGAGGAACTCAACCTCGACCCTGAGCACGTGGCCGGCGCCGAGTTGTTGTGGCTGATGGATGCCCGGCTGGAGCGGCCCGGCCCGACCCCGTCCCCGCGCAAGCTGCACCTGATCTACCGGATGCACATCACCCCGGAGATCCGCGCACAGCTCGCCACCGAGGAGTACGACGAGCTGCCCGACGGCGGCCACGAAGTCGGGCACGTTGAGTGGGTCGACTACCGCAAGACCGCCGACCTGCCCCTGTTCCCGCCGATCGGCGACGCACTCGCACAGCTCCCGAGCCCGGATGCGCCCGTGGCGTCGTTCGAGCTGCCCGGGGGACGAACGGCAACTACACCTGGATCTGATCTTCAGATCAGACGCCCCGGCGACCCCGAGCATCGACTCGGGGTCGCCGCACCTCAACCGGATGGGATAACCGCGCATGCGGGTGTACCAGTCTCATCGAACCTTGACCGATCTCACCGAAGCCTGATCGGCGGTCGAGCCGCCTGCGCTTACAACTGACGCGTGCAGTGGCCGGTCTCCGCACGGGTACCCAGATCTACCGCACATGTACAGGCCCCCGGCCAGGCTCCCTGTCCGGGTCTTCATCTCCGAGGATTCGGAAGACCCCCTCCTCGTTCTCGACCTCCACTGATTGGATTCGGATTTCTACATACGCTTCTGCTGGCCAATCTGTTCTAAGTGACCAGTGAACTCCAGCAATAAAGGTATCAGTTAGATCCGCATCTCTCAGACTGGCGCCAGTTAGGTTAGCCCTTCGAAGATCAGCCCTGTCCAGTTTAGCCCCAGTCAGGTCCGCATCGTGCAGGTTAGCGCCAGCAAGATAAGCTCCGCTAAAATCGATTCCATTCAAAGTTGAATTGCGAAGGTTGGTGCCGTAAAGTAGCGCGCGAGCCATACGCGCATTGCGCAGGTCTGCACTCTCAAGGTTCGCGCCGTCTAGATTTGCCTCAATCAAGCTAGCCCCGATTAGGCGAGCACGGTGCAGATCCGCTCCCCTCAGGTCGGCATAGTCAATCGTTGCTTCAGCTAGATTCGCCGCCGTCAGGTTGGCCCGGTACAGGTTAGCAAGTGTTAGGTTGGCACTCTCCAGATTCGCCTCGGTCAAGTCGGCTCGACTCAGAAGTGCACCGTGAAAGTCGGCCATGTACAGGTTGGCGCCAGACAGATTGGCCTCCATGAGGTGAGCGTCAGCAAAACTCCCCATACTTAGGTCTACACGAGAAAGGTCAGCACCTGGTTCGAGAAGGGGCAAAAAACCCGTCTCGTTCACATTGCCACCAGAGGTGGTTACCAAGAGAGGCTCAAACGAAAGAGCACACCGAAGCCAACCGAGGAAGCCGACGGGAGGTGCTTCACTGATACCTACCCGACATCTCGCTCCGGCAAGCTCGCGCCTGACCAGGCCAATGAATCTGTTAACGGACATCCTATGCGCCGCCCTTCGATGCCGAGGACGACGACTGAACCTCTGCATTGATCTCGGATGGCGAAATAGATGAGTCAGTCGCCGCATCGGGGCGCGAATATCGCTGGGAAAGCGTCTTCAAGATCTGCGGGGCAGCGACACCCACGGAGACGGCTGCGATTGCTCCCGATACCTGATTGGAGGCAGCAAATGCAGCAGCTAGACCAATTCCAAGGCCCAGCCGGAGAGCGGCAGCCACCAAATAGGGCACAATCTTGGGCTGCCCATCTATTTGCCAGGGGAATCCACCAACTTCATAGATTTTTGCGTAAAGGGTTGATCCCTCCACGAGCGCGGCGCCCAGCAACCCCCATAAACCTGCCGCCCACGCAACCATGATCATGGTCCTCCGATCTGCGGGGCACGTCGTACCATCGCAACCGGGAGTACTACACCTCCATCTTCCCCGCCTATGTTCCCCGCAGCGACTGGGCCGGCAGGGGATGTCTGAGTCGGTGATTTTCGGCAGTAGATGAGGGTGACTGCGAAGGCCGTGGAGGCGAGGAAGTGATCGGCTTTGCGACTGAGTCGGCGGGAGACGCCGAGCCAGGCGATCGTTCGCCGTAGCAGGCCTGCGGATGCCGAGCGGGCGCTGCTACGCGGCCGTGGAGACCGGCCATCGCACACCCCAGTAGCAAGCGCGGGGCGGCTCGGCCACCGATCAAGCTTCGGCGAGATCGCTCAGGGGTTAGACGCGACAGGAGTGCGCAGGAAGAGGGGTTCAGAGCCCGAGCAGGCGGGCAGTAATCGAATCTCAGTTCGACACGATGGTCGTGCCGCAGCCGGGGAGACCAGACCGCGAGCACACTCTGAGCACGACCTACGCCCTCACCGTCGAGGGCATCGCCAAGCCGACCACCCACGAGTCCCTCGTCCAGGCCGTCGAGGCGCTGTGGGAGATCCTCTTCGCACTGCCGCTCGCGCCCACCGAGCATGAGGCATACCGATACTTTCTTGCCGAACGTGGCGCCGACCACGCCCGCGACTTCATCGTGCGCGACGGCAGGATGGTCCTAGAGTTCGGTGTCGCCGGCACCCGCCATACCGCTGTGATTAGGCCCTCGGCCTGAATCTATCCGCCATGCTTGGCCCACCAGTAGGCGAGCTGCACCACCTTGCTACTGTCAGTCAGCTCGCGAAGTTCGGCGACTCGCGACGCGATGGTGCGCTTCGACAACGGCCTCGGGGATCAATCAGGACGTGGTTAGCGGTAAGCCGCTGATGATCAGGTCGCCTCCGTGATGCGGGTGGCGTAGACCCGGTGGGCCTTGCGCTCGGCGGAGCTGGCGGCTTCGGCGGCGAGGGCGGCGGCCTGCTGCAGCGCGGTGCGGTGGGGAGTGGCCCTGGCCGCGGCGGATGGTCCGGCCGGAGGCGAGCGCGGTGCGGACGGTCTCGTCGCCGCCGGCGAGCAGGTGGTCGGCGAGCAGGCCGGGCAGGTCGAGGGTGATCACCGGGTCCGGCTCCGGCTGCTGCTCGGTGGCCGGGTCCGGGAGGACATCGAGCTGCTCGGGCAGTTCGCGGGCGCCGGCGGCGTCCAGGACGCGGCGGATCGTCTTCGGGTCGACCCGGTGCTGCCGGGCGAGGGCCTTGACGGCGGTGCCTTCGCCGAACGCCTCGACCACCTTCGCCGCCTGGTCCGGGTCGAGCGCGGTGGGGCGGCCGAGCGTCTTGCCAGAGGCTTCGGCGGCGGCGACGCCTTCGCGGGTGTTCTCCGAGATCATGTCGCGCTGGAACTCCAGCACGGCGGCGAGCACGTTCACCATCATCTTGGTGCCGGGGTCGTCGGAGGCGAGGTCGATGCCGGACAGCAGCCCGGACTCGACTCGCAGGTGTAGGCCACGGCGGATCAGCACCGGCCGCAGGGCGAGGATGTCCGCCACCGAGCGGAAGAGCCGGGCGGCGTCGGCGATGCGGATGGTGTCGCCGACGGCGGCCTCGTTCAGCAGCCGGGTGAAGCCGGCGCGGTCGAGCGAGAGCTGCTGGGTGGAGGTGGCGGGGTCCTCGTAGACGAGGGCGCCGGCGTTCAGCAGCGGGGCCAGGGCGTGGCGCTGGCGGGCGTCGGTCTGCTTGTCGGTGGAGTGCCGCAGGTACTCAACTCTCTTTTGGCCTCTTCGCCGCAAGCCTAATTCTCCAGGTCCTCAGCTGGGTTTTTCTCACCCTGTTCGTCGCAGGCTTCACAGGCGTTGTCCGCAAGAGCAGCACCTGACGCGACGGCAGGGTGGCCGGAGCTGGCGGAACTCAACGGAAGTACGTCGCCAGCGACCACGCACGGTGATCCCATGAGCCGTCAGGTGCAGGAACACCGATCACTCAATCACAGACTCCTACCAGTGCTGGCCCCCCTGGGGAGAATTTCGTCAGACGACAGCCACTCCATCACGCCGGGCGGCCGAAGAAGCCGGGCGGTCGTCCGGCTCCGCCTTCATGCACCCACTGGCATGGCAGTGCTCGGAATGATCTTCTACGGGATCAAGGTCGTCGGCGAGATTGCAGCGCTGATCCACGGTGGCCTGGGAGGGGTCATTTGACACCTGAGGGACCACTGACAGTGACATCAGCGTCCTCGCAGGGCGGAATTCAGGCCACCCGATCACAGACTCCTACCAGTACTGGACCCCGACAAGGGCTACTACTACGACCACCTGCGGCGATGGCTGCGCGGACGCGGCATCGTCCCGCGCATCGCCCGCCGCGGCGTCGAGTCTTCCCACCGACTGGTCCGCCACCGCTGGGTCGTCGAACGCACCATGTCCTGGCTCTCCGGATGCCGCCGCCTGCACCGCCGCTACGAGCGCAAGGCCGAGCACTTCCTCGCCTTCGCCGGCATCGCAGCGATGTTCATCTGCTTCCGCCGCCTGCTGGTCTGATTGGCGTTCACCAGGCCATAACGCTGGGTCGGATCTTGGGCAGGGCCCACGGTTCCAGTGCGCCGCTGACCAGGTCGGCCAGGAACTGAACGGCGCCACCGGTGTAGTGCCACCACGCGGAGCTCCGAGAGGCGACGGTGACCGTCCAGTCCTGGGGCCCTGCCGGGCTGGTGGTCCACAGGAAGAAGTCCCCCTGATTCGATCCAGCCCATGGGAGCAAACCACCCGGGGCGGGATAGGTGTGGAGCGGCACAGCCAGGTCGGCTTCCTCGCACCACTCCTCGATGGTCTCCAACGTCTCGCGTGTCCCCTGCACCCACGCGTGCTCACCACCAGGATCCGGACCACCGACGCCAAGGAAGTCGCCGAGCACGAAAGGCGGGTAGAGCTCGCACAGGAGCCTGAAATCGGCCGGCAAGGGCACGCCCAGACCGGCTTCCACGACCTGCCAGCTGATGCTGCTGGGGTTCGGAAGGCGCAAGGCGGCCAGACCCGGTACCACGCGTTCAAGCTCCCCGACCATTTCTACGGGGTCGGTCATACGCCGAATCGGTGCCTGGGTACCAGCAAAGTCGTCCATGCGATCAGACTGTCAGAGCGACATCCCACCATCCGGAGCGGCCCCACCTTAAGCCAAAGGAAACGACGCCTAGGCGCTCCCGGGCCCCCGGCCTTCTCCAGGTTCCCCGACACCGGTACTGCGCAGTCCCGGAACCGCCCGGCCGCTACCGGTCCCTAGGAGCTGTTGAAGGTTCGGATCTCGCAGTGACCCGGTTCCGGGCTGGTGTCTCTGGTAGAACTCGGGGTCGTGGCGCGTTTTGACGTGACGGATGCCGAGTGGGCCTTGATCGAACCGCATGTGCCGGTGGCGGCCACCGGGCCGCTGCCCCGGCGGGTCCGGGAGCAGTTCAACGGGGTGTTGTGGCGGTTCCGTACCGGCAGCGGCTGGCGGGACGTCCCCGAGCGCTACGGAGCCTGGAGCACCGTGTACGCCCGCTTCCGGAGCTGGGTGGCCAGCGGGTTCTTCCAACTCCTGATGGACGAGTTGATCGCGGAGGCCGCCTCGCGCGGGGTGGTCGGGCTCACGGTGGTCAGCGTGGACTCCACGATCGTGCGGGCCCACCACGAGTCGTCCGGGCTGGCGGTCGCCGGGGAGACCCTGGACGCGCTCGAGCAGGCCCTGACCGAGGAAAAGGGGGTTCCACTGCCGCGGCAGAAGGCCGTGCTGAGGGTGACGAGGCAGCGGGACCGCACGACACGTCCGACCCCGACCAGGTTCGTTCCCAGGCACGCCGTCGGCGCAAGGCCCGGGCCGCGAAAGCCGAACTCGGCCGGTCCCGGGGCGGGCTGAGCAGCAAGATCCATGCCGCTGTCGACTCCGCGGGCCTGCCACTGGCGTTCGTGCTGACCCCGGGCCAGGCGGCCGACTGCCGGCAGTTCCAGACCGTGCTCGACAAGATCCGGGTGCGCGGCCCGGTCGGCCGGCCCCGCACCCGCCCCGACGCGGTGACCGCCGATAAGGCGTACTCCTCGAAGGCCAACCGCGCCTACCTGCGCAGACGCGGGATCACCGCGGTGATCCCGGAGAAGGCGGACCAGGCGGCCAACCGGAAACGGAAGGGCTCTGCGGGCGGTCGGCCGGTCACCTTCGATCCCGACCGCTACAAGCGGCGCAACCACGTCGAACGGTGCTTCCAGAAGATCAAGACATGGCGCGGCCTGGCCACTCGATACGACAAGAGCCCGGAGAGCTACACGGCAGGCCTGCACCTCCGCGGATCGATCATGCGGTTGAAGTCCCTGACCTCAACCACATGATCCGAACCTTGAACAGCTCCTAAGGGCTCATGCTCCCGCAGTTCGCCGTCCGACGGCGTGGCCGAGCCGGCTCGGGGTTCGTCGCCAGCCACCTGGGAAAGAATTAAGGGCGATCGGTCACCTTCCCGCTTCGCTGAGCGGTTTTCGCTTCCATCTCTGCAGCAGAAGCCTCGCGCTTTGTAATCTCATGCTTGCGCGGCGCAGTGCTCCGCCGGGTGCGGACAGTGATGTGGAACAGCCCGGGCCTGACTTCACGGACTGCGTGGTGCTCTGTCGGCTTCATGGCGCGCTTCTTTCCACCTGCGGATGCTACACACACGCCACTTCGTGAAAACCGCGCCGAGCGTTACATTTCCGCAGAGTGGAAACGATCTTCCAGGCGGTACCTCCAATGGTTGGCAAGGTCTGCCATGGCGTAAGCAAGCCCGTCGACGTCCTGATCTTCAATTCTTTCCTCGGAGGCCAAGCTGATAGCACCGACAGCAAGCTCCGGACCGCCGGGAAATGCCCCAAAGACAGGGCATGCCGCAATCGATTTCCAGCGCATATTTCCCACTCTGGGGATGTCTGGCTTAACGGAAATCCGCTCTGAGCATAGCGACTCGCATTCAACCCACGAGGACTCGTGAGAAATCTGCACTCGGCGCAATGCGCTCGAACATGTATGCACCGTCCCGCTAACTGCCCACTGCACTAGCATGCCACCTCCATCTACAATCCAAAGAGATAGAGCTGCCGCCGACCCGGCCCAGTGCGACAGCTTGGTGGCTAGGTCATTTTCAAGATTTTGGACATCTGAAGCCTGCCAGTCACTAAAGTTTCGCATCACGACTTGCCAGTGATTTGCAATCCGGGAAGCCGGCGGCTTGTATGCTTGATCGCCTATGCTTCGAATCTCTCGCAGCGCCTGAACTGCGTCTCCATGACTATCCACAAAGATTGCACCAGGCCACTTTCTGCGTATGAATTCTTTAGCTCTCTTGAACTGTTCTATAGTCAGGCTCAGTCCCTGACGGGAGAGTATAGTATAGACGTTCTGCAGACCGGATTTACCGCCGACATAGAGCTCGTCCAGCCAGCACCTAATCTCGATGTCGCCATACGACGTGCCATACAGCAAAAGCGGCCCACGTTGCAAGCATTCTTGAAAAGCCCCAAGCTGCCAGGAGGTCCGGGATCTCAGGAGCCGATTATAGTCAGAGAGCGTAAATATCGCCCGTTGACTAATTCGTGTCGCATCGCGGGAAATGAGCCCATGAAGATGATGAATCTCATACATGTCGGGCCGGGCTCTCGGAGACGCTGAATCGCGGGCATAGTAGCTCCCGCTTCCGAGAATAGACTCTATGGCGTCCTCAAGCAGGTCGTCAACATTCAGGGTAAGCAAAGAAACTTGGCTGGGTGTGCGGTCCACGGCTAAGCGTGCAAGCTCATAGTGCGAGGCGGCCGGATCAAAAATTCCCATAGCTTCAGTCGGGCTTGTCGTATTATAGATTGCCCTATATAGCATCTCTTTCGGATTGGAGCTTGAGTGGATGGCAACCTCGGTCGCGAGCAAAATGTCCTGACCCGAAAGCATCTGCCGAGCGGATGACTCGTCCTCGGCAATTCCGGACAGATGCAGGAGTCGTGCCACAAGCGTCGGCCAGTTGGGCAATCCTGCCGGTATCGAGGCGCCTGCACCAATCAACACCCCAAAGTGGTCGTCAGATTCCCGCCCAAGTGATTTGAGTATCTCAAATTCACGATTATCGAATATGGCATTCATGGCTGCCCCACTTGCCGGGAGGCTAGTCCCTCTTCCTCCTTCTAAGGCTACGCTTGCCACCCCTGGCGTCACCTCATCGGTCAGCGCCACGAACCGCGCCGTCGGCTCACCCCGGTCCTGTGGACCATCAAGCTCGGGGTTGGGGGCCGGCTTAGATGATGGACGGGTTCGCAGCTGGCCGAAGCTACCCGCCCGCTGCCTTGCAAGCGAAGAGCATGACACACTCGGCCCCCAAGGTCTCGTCGACAGACTTCCAAGCCACCGAGCCCGCGGCGTGCTTACTATCCGGTTGCAATGGTTCGCATAATCAGACGGATCCGGCCACAGTCGCACCCTGCCCCTCGCGGAAACCTGAAAGACCGACTACTGCGAAGTCAATTCCATGCGGAACATGTCTTCAAGCTGCCGACGACGATGGAGATCGCGGCACATGAAGTGCGCTGCGCGCGGACACAATGGGAGGCAACGGCGACTCTTCGGCTGCGCTACGCGAAAGTGGACCTTAGCGACGCCGTGTTGTCCTCTCCCGTGGCCATCATCGCCCGCCCCGCCCGGTCTGACGAGGCGCCGGACGAGAGCTTGCTGGACTCCCTCAATCCCAAGGTACGGGTGGTGTCTGTCCGGGGAGTAGACACCGCTCACCTGGTCCTGGCAGACACTGATCTGGCCGGAATTCCTCTTTACCGGAGCCTTCCATCTGGACCAACTCCGCTTGGAAGGCAGCTGTACCTTCGCCCGTACCCCCACCGGCTTTCACTGGCGCTGGCACTGGTACAAGTCTGGCTCTACCGGTGGAGCCGCCGTCGTACCCTGGCCGAGGAACACCACTGGCGGGCGACACAGGCCAGTGCCACGAATCCCGATCCACCACGGGGCTGGCAGACGTCCCCCGCACGGGAAAGCACCCCCTAATCCGGAAAGCTTGGCCGCCACGTATCGGAAGCTCCGCAAGGCCTTCGAGGACAACAAGGACGAGCCCGGCGCTGCGGATTTCTACTACGGCGAGATGGAGATGCGCCGCCACGACCGAACAGGAACCTCGCGCGCAGAGCGGGGCCTGCTGTGGGCGTACTGGCTGGTCTCCGGCTACGGCCTCCGTGCTCGGCGCGCCGTGGGCTGGCTGATTGCGACCATGCTGATGACCGTGATTTTGCTGATGAAGTTCGGGCTCCCCCTTTACACCGACCCGACGGAGAAAACAGAAGGAACGGCGGTTACAGCCGGTCAGCGAGTGAGCTTGACCACCGCACCTCAAGGACCGAGCGGAGCCGTGCCCAACGAGAGGTTCACCGTTCCGCGGCTTTAGAGGGCAACTCGAACTGCATTGAACTCTGTTGTCTTCCGCGCCGCTGGGCAGGGACTGACCACCAGCGGAACCTACATCGAAATGGTCTCCTGGTTTGTTGAACCGATTCTGCTCCTACTCGCACTGCTGGCGGTGCGCAACCAAGTCAAACGCTAGGAAATCAACGTGATGCCGTCCCGGCATCGCGTGGGCCCCGGCCGGCGCCAGCCGTGAGTGCACCGAGAAGGTAGTGGTCGCCAGGATCGGCCACCACTGGACGAAGGCCAGCGCCAAGCACGCGCTGACTGGCGGACGATCGGCAACCCGGGCGAGCGCGTGCACCTGACCATTTTCGCCGAGTGCCATCCCCTCCTCCAGTGGCTCCACGCTGGCTGTCAGGCCGTCCAGGAACGGCTCCGTCTCCAAGCGCAGCGCGACGAAGAAGATAACGCGCTGGTTGAGGGCGAGGGAGTGGTTACGGTGCTGCGTTCGGCCTCCAGCCCCTGCGGCCTGCACCACCGCTGTGCCGCCAGCCGCAGCCAGCACCTCTAACGCCTCTGCCAGCATCTCCGGCCTTCCCATTTGGGAAGCGCACCGAGGAAGGTCTACCTCGGCCCGTGGATCAGTCGGGAGCGTTCACCGGGCTTGTAGCAGGTCAGGGCGGCGATCGAGACCCGGCGACGGGAACGGCCGCGGGCCGGTGGTCACGCGGCGAGCAGTACGGCCCGCGCCTTCTCTGACAATGCTGCGGAGCCGCGAACACCTCGAGCCTGATAGCGAGCCATCGTCCTGCCGATCGACTTGATGGATGCGGTGTTTCGTGCAGAGGACACACCGTCCATCAAGTCGAGCGAACTGTTCCAGGCTGCCACGGCCTCGTCCATCCGCCCCAGCTTGTCGAGGGTGCCAGCCAGTTCGGACATGGTCAGGGCGTGGATTCGTCGGAACTCGTCCGGGTCCCGGCCGGCCAGAGCGGTCCGGCGGTGCCTCTCGGCGCCACCGTGGTCGCCGAGTTCGGAGAGCGTCTTGCCGGTGTGGGAGCTAATCGTGGCTGCGACCGGGCCGACAGCGAGGGCGTAGTCGGCCACTGGGTCGCCGGTGTTCGACAGTGCGTCCTCCGCGGCTCGGAGCGCGGCAGCCGCCTTGGTGCCCTGCTTGGTTGCACCGTAGGCGCGGGCGCTGGTGATGAGCAGTAGGGCGCGGGTCTGGCTGTCGACATGGCCGGCTGAGCGACGTAGGGACTCCTCCGCCAGGTCGACGGTGAGATCGGGCTTCTTGAGGTTGAGGGCTTGGTGCGCGAGCGCCCGCAGCATCCACGCGCTGTGCCCGTCGTAGTCCGCCTCGGTGGCCAACTGGTAGCCAAGCATGTAGTAGCGCTGGGCAGCGCCTTCCTGGGCCAGATCGTGGTGCTTCCAGGCCAGCAGGTAGGCGAGTTCGGCGACGGCGTTGTATGCGTCGGTGCGTACCGTCTCGTCGCTGAATCGGCCCCGGAGGATGGGGGTGGCGGCGTCGGTGAGGTAGAACGTGGCGGCGGCAAGGCCGTGGCCGCCGCCGAGCTGTTCGTCGGCGGAGCGGAACGCCCGGATGGTCTGTCGGACGGCGGCGACCTCGGCACGGCCGATCCGTGCGCCAGCCTGCCGTGCGCGCAGGGTGCGGGCGACTGCCTCGTGGTCGTAGTGCAGCGGCAGCGCCAGGGCGGCCGAGACATAGACAGCTTGTTGGAGGAAGTTCCGGCGGCTGGTGTCCATGAGGGCTCTCCCGAGGTCGGAGGTTGCGGCGATCGGGTCGGGGGCCAGTGTCGGAGGCTCTTGTGTCTGCTCACTGCCGTACCCGATGTCCTCCAGTGTGACGACCAGACCGGTGAGGCTGCCCAACGCCTCCGCCAGGTACTCAGCCGTGCGGCCCTTCGGCCGCCGGCGCCCGCTGCACCAGTTCGACACCGTCGACTTGGTCGTCCGAACATCGAGGTCGCCGTTGATGGTGGCTTGCTGGCAGTGGCTGCGGGCCACGACGTCAAGCATCAGCCCGTGGTTGCTGATGAACCGCTGCAGTGCGGTGTTGGGCTGCGGAGATGCCGTCATGAGTCACACCCGTGCTCGACTGAAAACCGTGAAAACCACATTCCGTGGCGAAGGCTGTACCGAGAGAGACGCTCGGATGTTGAACTGCATGTGCCACGGAACGCATCCAACGTACCGTCAACCCCGCGGTTGGACAGCACCTTTGGACTGCGCTGCTGCCACATCCCACCCCGGCAGCTTCCCGGCACGATCCGTCCGGGGCAGCCCCGTCAGCCTGCCCCGGACGGCACCACTGCCCAGTTGTTGAGGAGTGCCATGCCCAGCGCCGCCTTCACCACCGCGTCCACCAGAGCCGACCAGGCCCACCGCGTGACCTCCACGCCGGGCGGCCTGGCCGCAGACGCCGTCCCGGTCGCCGTTTACGCGCTGTCGCCCGGCGAGGGCCGGCCCGCGATGCGGTTGGCGGATTGCCGGGCTGCGGCGGAACAGCGGGGCTGGACCGTTCAGCGCGAGTTCTGGGACTGCGCGCCGTCCGCCGAGGACGCCCGGCTGTCCACCGGCGAGCAGTGGAACCTGCTGCTGAGGATCGCCGAGACCGGACTGGTGCGGGGCATCGTGGTCTATGACACCGAGGACGTGGTTCTCGACGCCTCCTGCTTCCGCGCGCTCGAGAACTGGGCCGCCGACCAGATGGTCTCCGTGCTGTTCCTCCACCACGCCCAGGAGGGGGCCGTCGGCCATCTGATCGGTCCCCGTCCGCGTCCCGCCCTGGTCGTGGCGTGATGGCCGCGGACCAGCTCCCGGCCGAATCCGTTGCTGCCGCGCAGAGGCTGCGCTCGGTGTTCAAGCGCCTGGGAACCGAGCTGCCGACGGTGGAGGCAGACCCGTTCCCGGCCGGTCCCGTGCCGCGTCCCGATGGTGAGCCTGGGCAAGGCACCGGCGGCCCTTGTCGAGGCCTTGGCCAAGCGGCTCGAGGAGCTGATCGGCCAGCGACCGGAGCCCGGCTGATTCCTGCTCTTGTCCGGTCAGTCGATGCCCCTGGAAGGAGAACCGTGCCGCGCCCGGGCGCGGCCGCCGCGTTCATCGCCGCCGGGCGCAGAACCTGATCCACCGCTCACACGCTTGGTCTCCCGCCCGACACCGGGCGGGTAGCGGCAGGGCAGCGTGCCCCACCCCCGTGGGCACGCCGAGCTCGCCGTGAACCGCCGGCCGCTCCCACCGCGGCCGGCATCCGCTGGTGGCAGGGAAACCCGGTCCCGTACGGGACCGGGT
>NZ_JBHXTG010000121.1:0-16899 GCF_042677465.1 Kitasatospora sp. NPDC127111 | reverse complement strand
CGGAGATGTGAATACGAGACAGACCCCCGCCGGCGGCGCGGGCGGCCGCAACGCGGGCAGCACCCCGCCGCCCCCGCCGCCGGCGGGCCTGCGCGGCGCGGACGCCCCGGCCGTCCCGCCGGCCGCGTCCGCCCCGGCCGGTGGCACGCCCGCCGCCGGGGTGGCGTACGAGCGCACCCAGCTGGCCGGTGCGATCGACCCGGCGCTGCTCGGCGCGCCGCTCGACCCCGGCACCCCGCCGTCCGGCGGCCCGGCCGTCCCGCCGCCGCCCGGTGCCCCCGGCCCCGGCGCCCCCGCGGCCGGCTACGGCTACCCGGGCGCGCCCGGCCCCGGCGCCCCCGCTCCGGCCCCGGCCCCGGCGGCCGTCCCGCCGGCGCCCGTCCCCGGTCCGCCGCAGGGCGCCCCGGTGCCGCCCGGGGTGCCCGCGGTCGGCCCGGGCTACTTCGCCGCGCTCAGCTACCGGGGCCCGGACGGGTCCGAGCAGAAGCTGCTGCACCGCAGCGAGCCCGGCACCCCGCACCCGGAGTGGAAGATCCTGCAGGACCTGCGCCGACTGAACGTGCCGCCGGAGCAGGTGCTGGAGCTCTACACCGAGCTGGAGTCCTGCGACCTCCCGGGCGGCTACTGCAACCGGATGATCGCCGCGTCCTGGCCGAACGTCCGGCTCACCCACACCGCCGACTACGGCCGCGACCACCACTCCCGGCAGGCCGGCATGGCCCAGCTGCTCGACCACCTGGACGAGCTGCACCAGCTGGCCTCCGGGGCCCAGCGGGTCCGCCCGTTCCGGGTGCCGCTGCCCGCGCCCGGGACCGTCCCGCCGCTGCCGCCGATCGCCCCGCAGCAGCTCGCCCAGGAGCTCGGCCAGGCCTTCGGCCAGAACGTGTTCCGCTTCGAGCAGCGCGCCGTCTCCCGGCAGGGCGTCCCCGAGCCGGTGGCGCAGACCCTGATGTGGGCCGGCCTGCCGCGCGAGTTCGGCCCGTTCTTCTGGGCCCAGGCCCAGGAGGGCCGTCCGATCCCGACGCTCGCCGAGCTGGCCGCCGAGCGCGGCCTGTCCGGCGGGCCGGACTTCGGCGGCTACCTGGTGCTCGGCAACGACTACGGCCGGCAGCTCTGCGTGCAGTACGGCACCGCGCACGTGGTCGCGGTGGATCTCGAAGGAACCGGGGAGCCGCCCCGGTTCGTCAACAGCGGTGTACCGGAGTTCGTCCGCGCCCTGGCCCTGCTGGGCCGGATGTGGCGGCTTCGGTACGGGCTGACGCCGGATCAGGCCGGTCGCTGGACGACCGACTTCCAGGCCCAGCTCGCCGCGATCGACCCGGCGGCCCTGCAGTCGGCGGACACCTGGTGGGCCGTTCTGCTTGAGCAGTTCTGGGACGGCCTGTTGTAGCGGGTCGTCACGGATCCGCGCAGGTGGAAGGGGTCGTTCCGGTGTCCGGAACGACCCCTTCGGCATGCCGCCGCGGCACTGCCTCGTTGGGGTTTCGCCCCGATCTGCGCAAAATAGGTCAAGAGGATCGGTCTGTTCGTCCGGTCCTCGCCACGTTCCGATCAGTACCCCGTCGATATTCAGACCCGGTCCTCGATCCGGTTCCCGATCCGTCCGATCCGTCCGATCATGGGCTCCGCAGCCCGCGACACGAGGGGAAGAGCCCATGAGCGACGCCGTCCCCCAGTACGGCTTCACCGCTGCCAGGCGTGGTTACGCGCCAGAGCAGGTCGACCGAGCACTGGCCGCCCTCACCGCCCAACGGGACGAGGCGTGGGAACGGCTGAGCGTCCTCGGCGCCGGGATCCGGGAGATGGAGCGCCGACTGGCCGACATCCGGCAGGCCGCCGCCGACGCCCCGGAACCCGACTACCAGGTGCTCAGCGACCAGGCCGCCGGCCTGGCCAGGATGGCCGAGAACGAGGCCCGGGCGGTCCGCGAGGCCGCCGAGCGGTTCGCCGAGGACCTGCGGGACGAGGTCTACGAGAGCGGCCAGGAGCTCGCCCGCTCCGCCAAGGAGTACGCCGCCACCACCCGCTCCGAGGCGGACCAGGCCGCCCGGCGCACCGACGAGCGGACCAGGGCGGAGGCCGAGGCGATCCGGGCCGAGGCCGACCGCGAGATCCGGGCCCTGCGGGACTCCGCCACCGCGCACGCCGCCAAGGTGCGGGTCGCGGCCGCCGAGGCCTCCGAGCAGGCCGAGGCCAAGCTCGCCGAGCTGCGCCGCAAGGCCGACGAGACCTTCGCCCTGGCCGAGGCCAAGGCCGACGCCGAGGAGCGCGAGGTCTCGGCGACCGCCGAACGCCGGGTCAAGGAGGCCGAGCAGCACCGGGACACCGTGCTCGGGCAGATCAAGCAGTCGGACGCCGAGGCGCAGGCGCGGGCGGACCAGCTGATCGAGCAGGCCCGTCGCGAGGCCGAGCGGATCAACGCGGCCAGCGAGCGGGAGCAGCGCGAGTTCGCGGCCCGGCAGGAGACGGTGCAGCAGCACCTGGACCACATCAAGGCCACCCTCGCCTCGCTCACCGGCGCGGCGGTGGGTGCGATCGAACCCGCCGAGGAGGCGCCGGCGCCGACGCGGGCCGCCGTGCCGTCGGTGGACGTGCCGTCGGTGGACGTGCCGCTGGCGGACGTGCCGCTGGTGGACTCGGAGGCGGACACCGGCGAGATCTCGGTGGCGGACCTGCGCAAGGAGGTCGCGAACCTGCGCAAGGAGGACGCCGTGGGCAGCGGGCGGCCGGGGGCGGTGACCGAGGCGGCCACCGAGGTGCTGCCGGTCACCCCCGGGCCGGTGGTGCCCGGCGCGGTCACCCCGGGCCCGGTCACCCCGGGGCCGGTGGCGCCCGCCGTTCCGGCCGGGGTGCCGCCGCGGCCGTCCTCGCCGCCGTCGGCGCCGCCGTCCTCCGACGCTGCCGCTGCCGCTGCCACGACCGCGGAGGGGCAGGGGCGCTCGGAGGAGCAGACCCGGATCATCCCGAAGATCGTGATCGTGGACGACGGGAGCGACTACGCGACCCCGAACACCGTCGGCTACAAGCGGCGCTGACGGCCGGGCGGCGGACGGCTCCCGCTCAGGAGCCGTCGCCCGCCAGCAGCCGGGCGAGCTTCGCGTCCTGGGCCCTGACCGCCTCCTGCTGGGCGGTCAGGGCCTGTGCGTTGCGGTCGATCTGTTGCTGCTGGTAGCCGGCCAGGACGGCGAACCAGATCCCGGCCAGGTTGCTCGTACCGGTGCAGTCCGCGTCGGCGCGGGCCGTGGCGAGCTCGGTGGGGGTGACCTCCGGCGCGGCGCGGAACCGTTCCGGCAGCGCCGCCGGGTCGTCCGCCCGGAAGCCGGCGGCGGCCATGCAGGCGGACCATTCCCTGGTCGCCGCGGTCACCCGGGCGTCGCGGTTGGCGGCCCCGATCGACTCGTCGAAGAGCCGGCCGACGAGGTCCGTCCCGGGCCCGGGCGGGGTGCCGATCCGCTCCGCGGCCTGGCGGTCGCAGTCCACCCGGGCGTTGTCGTAGGCCTCGCCGGAGCCGGCCGCGGGCCCGGTCGGGCGGGGCGGGTTCCCCCTCGGCGGGTGGAAGCCCTGGGCGGCGGCGACCGCCGTCCCGAGGTACCCCCACGCGCCGGCCGGCAGGGCGGTCGCGTTGTCCGGGGCCTGGGCCGCCTGGAGGCCGTCGCCGCTGAAGGCGGTGTACCCGGCCTTCCGCATGCAGGAGACGACCAGCATATTGCGCACCTGAATCTCTTTCACGGCCGTCTGGTCATTGGCCTGATAAGCGGAGAGCGGCAGTCCGGTCATTCCGGCCCGACCGGATTCCGGTGGTTTCGGCGCGCTGACCGGCGGCGGGGTCATTGTGGATTCCGCGGGGCCGCCTCCGGAGGACCCGGTACAGCCCGCGAAAAAGGTCGATAAAACACTCGCCAGCGTGATGGCGGCGAATCGTCCGAAATGGGGTGGACGTACCAAGCTTCTGCTCCGATCCTCAAGCGCGGCAAGCTTGTTCGGACCCTAGCGCATTCCGCTTCGGAGCGTTCCGGCGCCTGTACGGTGAGTGCGGCTTGGCCGGAAATCAACTGTTCGGCGACGGGCCCCCATGTAAATCTCTGGAGTCGCAATCGCTGCCGATGGAGGGGTTTCATGATTCGCCGCACAAATCCCGCACATCCCCGCTCCGCGCGTTCCCGCGGGGAACGCCGTACCGGAAATGGGCCGGCCCGCCGGGCCGGAGCGGTCGCCGTTCTCACCGCCGCCGCGGCCGCGCTGCTGCCGGCCACCGGCGCGAACGCGGTGAACCGGGTCGACTGCGGAAACCGCACCGATTTCGCGAAGGTCTACAACTACGGCTACAGCGGCCAGCTGTGCTTCGCGAACGACGGCTGGATGGCGGTCCGCATCTACAACGTCGACCGGATCGACGCGGGCAACAACCGGGTCATCACCTATCTCGGCGGCGGCCTCGGCTCCTGGACCGTCTTCAACTGGGAGCAGTACGACTTCAACGGCCACCAGGGCCACGAGGTGATGATGTACGACATCAACCTCTCCCGCTGGTAGCCGGAGCGGGGTCCCCCACGCGGTGCCGGGCGGGTGCGGACGCCCGGCACCGCGTCGTGCGGTGAGCTGCTCCGGCCGTCAGGGGCGCCTCGCCCTCAGAGCACTCGCCCCCTCAGAGCACCCGCCCCGTCAGGGCACTCGCCCCGTCAGAGCACCTCCACCGTCCCGCCGGTCAGCCGGCGCCGGCAGTCCAGCACGTACCGGGCGTGCGCGGTCACCGCGTCGTAGTCGAAGTCGTCGTGGTCGGCGAGCAGCACCACCGCGTCCGCCGCCGCCAGCTCCTCCGGCGTCGCCTCGACCCGGCGGACGGCGGCGAAGGGGTCGCCGTGCCGGTCCTGCTCGGCCGCGCGCTGACCGGGGATCACCGGCTCCGGGACGTGCACCCCGACCACCACGTGCGGGTCGGCGGCCCGCACCTCGGCGCCCATCCGGGTCAGCAGCTCGGCGACCCGGGCCGCCGGGGTCTCCCGGGCGTCGCCGGTGTTCTTCTTGTACGCGAGGCCGAGCAGCAGGATCCGGGAGCCCTTCACCGAGCGCTGCCGGTCGTTCAGCGCCTCGCCGAGCCGGCGCACCACGTAGTCGGGCATGTGGCGGTTCACGTCGTTGGCCAGCTCGACGAAGCGGAACGACTGGCCGAGCGCCCGCTCCACCCGCCAGGACAGGTAGGAGGGGTCGATCGGCGGGCAGTGCCCGCCGACGCCGGGCCCCGGGGTGAAGCGCAGGTAGCCGAACGGCTTGGTGGAGGCGGCGTCGATCGCCTCCCAGACGTCGACGCCGAGGTCGTGGGCGAACATGGCCAGCTCGTTGACCAGGGCGATGTTCACGTGCCGGAAGGTGTTCTCCAGCAGCTTGGTCAGCTCGGCCTCCTTGCAGGAGGAGACCGGCACGGTCCGCTGCACCAGCTGTCCGTAGAAGCCGTCCACCGCCGCCAGCGCCGCCGGGTCGATGCCGGAGACCACCTTGGGGGTGTTCTCCAGCCGCCAGGTCGGGTTGCCCGGGTCGATCCGCTCGGGGCTGTAGCCGAGGTGGAAGTCCCGGCCGGCGGTCAGTCCGGAACCCTCCTCGAGCAGCGGCGCGAGCAACTCCTCGGTGGTGCCCGGGTAGGTGGTGGACTCCAGCACGACGGTCGCCCCGGCCCGCAGGTGCTGGGCGAACAGCCGCGCCGAGGCCTCGATGAACGACAGGTCGGGCACGCCGTCCCGCAGCGGGGCCGGCACGGTGATCACGGCGATGTCGAAGTCCGCCACGTCGGCCGGCTCGGCCGACGGCAGGTACGCGCCGCTCTCCAGCAGCGGCCGCAGGCGCTCGGCCGGGATGTCCTCGACGTAGGACTCGCCGACCGTCAGCTGTTTGATCCGGCGCTCGTCCACGTCGTAGCCGACCACCTGGTGCCCCACCTCGGCCGCCCGGACCGCCAGCGGTAGCCCCACGCAACCCTGGCCTGCGATGACAACGCGCATGACGAAGAACCCCCTCCACGCGACGCCCCCTGGCCCCTCCGGGCGTCCCACACGGTCTTCCCCACAGGGTAGGGAGCGGCGACCGGCCGTGTGCTCCGATGCGCGAATCGGAGGCGGACGGCGGGCGGCTCCGGGAACCGCGCGGCGGGGCGGGCGGCGAGCGGCGGGAGACGGGCGGCGGGCGGCGAGCGGGCTGCGTGGCGGAGCGGGCGGCCCCGCGGAAACGGGAGGAGGCCGAGACCCGTGGCGCCCTCCAGGAAAGGACGCCACGGTTCCCGGCGCTTGGGCGGGCGCCCCCACCCAGGGTCGCCCGGCCTCGCACCCCCGACCCCCATCGGGTGTGCGACCGTGCCTCCGCAGCCATCCCCCACGGTTGGGTGCGGCGGGCACGCACACCATGCTGCGCGATCTCCATGGACGGGTAGTGACAGGAGTATGTCCAGTTCGTGGCGGATCACCGCCCCGCAGCGGCAGCCCGCGCCAGCAGCCCCCGCCCGGTGCTTCGTCCGCGTCCGGACGCCGCCACGCCCGCCGGAGGCGTCCCGTCCGGTCCGCGCCCGGCCGTGCGCCGCGTGCCCGTCGGCGCCGCGGCGTAGGCTGGAGACCCCCGGCCGCTCGGCGTGCCGGGCCGTTCGCGTTGCCCCGGCGAGCCTTCGCCGCCCCGGGGCAGCACCAGCCACGGGACGAAGAAGAGACTCCAGATGAGCCTGACCGGACTGCTCGATGTCGTCGCGCGGGACGCGGCGCTCGCCGAGGCGATCGAGGCCGCGACCGCCACCGGTGCCGCGGCCGGGGGCCGCCACCACCTGGACCTGGTCGGCCCGCCCGCCGCCAGGCCGTTCGCCATCGCCGCGCTGGCCCGCGCCATGGCCGGGCAGGCGGCGGGGGAGCGCGGCCGCCCCGTGCTGGCCGTCACCGCGACCGGCCGGGAGGCCGAGGACCTCGCCGCCTCGCTCCGGTCGCTGCTGCCGCCCGACACCGTCGCCGAGTACCCCGCCTGGGAGACGCTGCCGCACGAGCGGCTCTCGCCGCGCTCGGACACGGTCGGCCGCCGGCTGGCCGTGCTGCGCCGGATCGTGCACCCCCGGGCGGACGACGCGGCGGCCGGGCCGGTGCAGGTGATCGTGGCGCCGGTCCGCTCGGTGCTGCAGCCCCAGGTGAAGGGGCTGGCCGAGCTGGAGCCGGTGGCCGTTCGGCGCGGGGAGTCGCACGACCTGGAGGAGGTGGCCCGCCGGCTCGCCGCGGCCGCCTACGCCCGGGTCGAACTGGTCGAGAAGCGCGGCGAGTTCGCCGTCCGCGGCGGCATCCTGGACGTCTTCCCGCCGACCGAGGAGCACCCGCTGCGGGTGGAGTTCTGGGGCGACGACGTCGAGGAGATCCGGTACTTCAAGGTCGCCGACCAGCGCTCGCTGGAGATCGCCGAGCACGGCCTCTGGGCGCCGCCCTGCCGCGAGCTGCTGCTGACCGACGAGGTGCGGGCGCGGGCCGCCGAGCTGTCCGCCGAGCACCCGGGGCTGGCCGAGATCCTCGACAAGATCGCCGAGGGCATCGCGGTCGAGGGCATGGAGTCGCTGGCGCCCGTCCTGGTGGACGACATGGAGCTGCTGCTGGACGTGCTGCCGCTCGGCTCGGTCGCCGTGGTCTGCGACCCGGAGCGGGTCCGCACCCGGGCCGCCGACCTGGTCGCGACCAGCCAGGAGTTCCTGCACGCCTCCTGGGTGGCGGCCGCGGCCGGCGGCGACCGCCCGATCGACCTGGAGGCGATCGACGTCTCCGCCGCCTCGCTGCGCTCGCTCGCCGAGGTGCGGGAGCACGCCGCCGAGATCGGGCTGCCGTGGTGGTCGGTCAGCCCGTTCGCGACCAGCGACGCCTCGGTGGGCACGGTGCTGGAGTTCGACGTCAACACGCTGACGCTGGGCATGCACGCGGTCGAGGCCTACCGGGGCGACACCGCGCGGGCGATCGCCGACGCCAAGGAGCGGCTGGCCGCCGACTGGCGGGTCGTCATGGTGACGGAGGGCCACGGCCCGGCCTCGCGGCTGGCGGAGGTGCTCGGCAACGAGGGCATCCCGGCCCGGCTGGTCGCCGACCTCGCCGAGGCGCCGACCCGGGACGTCGTCCACGTCTCCTGCGGTTCGATCGAGCACGGCTTCGTCGACGAGGCGCTGAAGCTGACCGTCATCACCGAGACCGACCTCTCCGGCCAGAAGTCCTCCACCAAGGACATGCGCCGGATGCCGTCCCGGCGCCGCAACGCGATCGACCCGCTGGCGCTGGTGGCCGGCGACTACGTGGTGCACGAGGCGCACGGCGTCGGCCGGTACGTGGAGATGGTGCAGCGCACGGTGCAGGGCGCCACCCGCGAGTACCTGGTGCTGGAGTACGCGCCGGCCAAGCGGGGCCACCCCGGCGACCGGCTGTTCGTGCCGACCGACCAGCTGGACCAGGTCACCAAGTACGTCGGCGGCGAGGCCCCGACGCTGCACCGGCTCGGCGGCGCGGACTGGGCGAAGACCAAGCAGCGCGCCAAGAAGGCGGTCAAGGAGATCGCCGCCGACCTGATCAAGCTGTACTCGGCCCGGATGGCCGCCCCCGGCCACACCTTCGGCCCGGACACCCCGTGGCAGCGCGAGCTGGAGGACGCGTTCCCGTACGCGGAGACGCCCGACCAGCTGACCACCATCGCCGAGGTCAAGGCGGACATGGAGAAGTCCGTCCCGATGGACCGGCTGATCTGCGGCGACGTCGGCTACGGCAAGACCGAGATCGCGGTCCGGGCCGCCTTCAAGGCGGTGCAGGACGGCAAGCAGGTGGCGGTGCTGGTGCCGACCACGCTGCTCGTGCAGCAGCACTTCTCCACCTTCGCCGAGCGGTACGCCAACTTCCCGGTGACGGTGAAGGCGCTCTCCCGCTTCCAGACCGACAGCGAGGCGAAGGCCGTGCTGGAGGGGCTCTTCGAGGGCTCGGTCGACGTCGTCATCGGCACCCACCGGCTGTTCTCCTCCGAGACCCGCTTCAAGGACCTCGGCCTGGTCATCGTGGACGAGGAGCAGCGGTTCGGCGTCGAGCACAAGGAGCAGCTGAAGAAGCTGCGGGCCAACGTGGACGTGCTGACCATGTCCGCGACGCCGATCCCGCGCACCCTGGAGATGGCGGTCACCGGCATCCGCGAGATGTCCACCATCACCACCCCGCCGGAGGAGCGGCACCCGGTGCTGACCTTCGTCGGCCCGTACGACGAGAAGCAGATCTCGGCCGCGATCCGGCGTGAACTCCTGCGCGAGGGCCAGGTGTTCTACATCCACAACCGGGTCGAGTCGATCGACAAGGCGGCGGCCCGGCTGAAGGACCTCGTCCCCGAGGCGCGGATCGCCACCGCGCACGGGCAGATGGGGGAGACCCAGCTGGAGAAGGTGGTCGTCGACTTCTGGGAGAAGGAGTTCGACGTCCTGGTCTCCACCACGATCGTGGAGTCCGGCATCGACATCTCCAACGCCAACACCCTGATCGTGGAACGCGGCGACACCTTCGGCCTCTCCCAGCTGCACCAGCTGCGCGGCCGGGTCGGCCGTGGCCGCGAGCGCGGGTACGCGTACATGCTGTACCCGCCGGAGAAGCCGCTGACCGAGACGGCCCACGAGCGCCTGGCCACCATCGCCCAGCACACCGAGATGGGCGCCGGCATGTACGTGGCGATGAAGGACCTGGAGATCCGCGGCGCCGGCAACCTGCTCGGCGGCGAGCAGTCCGGGCACATCGCGGGCGTCGGCTTCGACCTCTACATGCGGATGGTCGGCGAGGCGGTGGCCGAGTTCCGCGAGTCGCTGGCCGGCGGTGGCGGCGAGCCGGAGGAGGAGCCGCTGGAGGTCAAGATCGAGCTGCCGGTGGACGCCCACGTGCCGCACGACTACGCGCCGGGCGAGCGGCTGCGGCTCCAGGCCTACCGCTCGATCGCGGCGGTCAACTCCGAGGACGACATCAAGCAGGTCCGCGACGAACTGGTCGACCGGTACGGCAAGTTGCCCGAGCCGGTGGAGAACCTGCTGCTGGTGGCGGCGCTGCGGCTGTACGCGCGGCGCTGCGGGATCGCGGACATCACGCTGCAGGGGGCCAACGTCCGGTTCGGGCCGGTCGAGCTGCGCGAGTCGCAGCAGCTGCGGCTGAACCGGCTCTACCCGCGCAGCCAGGTGAAGGCGGCCACCCAGCAGCTGCTGGTGCCGCGGCCGTCCACCGGCCGGATCGGCGGCAAGCCGCTGGTCGGGCGGGAACTGCTGGGGTGGTGCCGGGAGTTCCTGTCCGCGATGTTCGACGACCTGGCGGGGGCGAAGAAGTAGCGGGCCGGAGGTCTGCGGGCTCCGGAGCGGCGGGCCTCCGGCAAAGCGGCGGGCCTCCGGCAAAGCGGCGGGCCTCCGGCGAAGCGGCGGGTCTCCGGAGTGGCGGCCTCCGGCGAAGCGGCGGTCTCGGGCGATGGCGCCTGAGACCGCTGTTCTGCGTGTCGGGTGTGGTGCCGGGCCGGCGCGTGCGGCCTGTGAACCGGGCTGTCAGCCGATCTTCCACTGACCGGTCTGCGGGGCGAAGCCGCTGTCGAGGCCGAACTGGGCCTTGTCGAGCTTGGCGTCCTTCGGCACCTCGAAGGTGACGAAGCCGAGGGCGCTCTCGCCGGGGGCGATGTTGGCGGGGACCTGGAAGCTCGGGCCGGCCTTGGTGTCGGCGACCGTCGTGCCGAAGGCCTGGCCCTGGGCGTCCAGCACCTTCGCGCCGTTGGCCGGGACGTCGCCGTAGGCCTTCTTGCCGCTCGCCTTGATCCGGAACTGGACCGCGACGAAGCGCTTGCCGTCGGCGGGGTGGGTGAACTCGTCCGCCCCCTCGGCGTTGTCGACCACCTTGACCAGGGTCACGTCGGCGGTGTCGGCCGGGTCGTTGCCCTTGAGCGCGATGGTGTCGCCGACCTTGGCCGCGGCCTTGGGCGCGTCGGCCGGCTTGGACTCCGCGGGCTTGGCGGCGCCGGTGGTGGCGCCGGGGACCGTGGTGGCGCCCGGGGTGGCGGCGGCGGTCTGCTTCGGCTCGGTGGCGACGGAGGGCCCGCCGGCGGAGCCGCAGGCCGTCGCGGTGAGCGTGATCAGGGCGGCGCCCAGCAGCAGGCTGGCGGTGCGGCGGCGCGTGGTGGTGACGGACATGAGTCTCTCCCCTGTTCTCGGGTCCGGGTCGGCCGCGCTCTGCGGCGCTGTCGACAGGGGAGATCACATCATCCGCTGTGAACATTGTCAACGAGCTATTAGGAAACCTCTCTGTTCACGTGTGAACTCCGGGGGTGGACGTGCTGGCTATGCTGTGTGGTCACAGTTCGTCCGGTCGCGCCCTGACGTGCCCTGCCGTGCCCTGCCGTGGCGCTGATGTGCGCTGTCCCGTCGTGTTTCGTCTGCTCCCGCCTTCTCCCGTGCTGGCCCGCGTTCGCCGAAGGAGCCCCCCGTGCCGGACCGCCCCGAGGTGACCGCCGTCGAGATCGCCCGGCTGGCCGGCGTCGGCCGCGCGGCCGTCAGCAACTGGCGCCGCCGCCACGCCGACTTCCCCCGCCCGGTCGGCGGTACCGACAGCAGCCCGACCTTCGCGCTCGACGAGGTGGCCGACTGGCTCCGCGGGCAGGGGAAGATCGCCGAACTGCCCCTGCTGGAGCGCGTCTGGCAGCTGCTGGAGACCCTCCGCGACCCGGCCGGCCACCCCGCCGCACCGCTCGTCCAGGCCGGCGCCGTCCTCCTGCTGCTGCACCGGGACCCCGACCGCTGGCCCGCGCTCGCCGGCGAGCCGGACACCCGGCTCGCCACCGCCCTGCCCCGGGCACTGGCCGACACCGCCACCCGGACCCTCGGCGACGGAGCAGCCGCCCTCCGCCTCCCCGCCCTGTTCGGCTCCACCCAGCTGGACCTGGCCCGCCTGCTCGCCGAACTCGCCGCCGCCGACGACGCGGGCGCTCCGGGCGCGTACGAGCGGCTGCTCACCCGGTACGCCGAGGCCAACACCCGCCAGCTCAGCCCCACCCCGCCCGAGGCCGCCGAGCTGCTCGCCGCCGTGGCCGGCGCCCCCGCCACGGTGCTCGACCCGGCCACCGGCCTCGGCGCCGTGTTGCTGGCCCTCCCGTCCACCACCGGCCGCTACGGCCAGGACGTGGACCGGGTGACCGGCGCGCTCGCCGGGCTCCGGCTCGCCCTGCGCACGCCCGCCACCGACCCCGGCCCCCTGCCGGTCGAGGTCCGGGCCGGCGACGCCCTGCGGGCCGACGGCTACCCCGGCGACACCTTCGAAGCCGTGCTCTGCCAGCCGCCGTACAACGAACGGGACTGGGGCCACGACGAGTTGCAGTTCGACGCGCGCTGGCCGGGCGGCCTCGTCCCGCCGCGCGGCGAGTCCGAACTCGCCTGGCTGCTGCACTGCCTCGCCCACACCCGCCCCGGCGGCCTCACCGCGCTGCTCCTGCCGCCGACCGTCGCCGGCCGCCGGGCCGGGCGCCGGGTCCGCGCCGAACTGCTGCGGTCCGGTGCCCTGCGCGCCGTCGTCGCCCTGCCGGCCGGCGCCGCCCCGCCGTACGGGGTGCCGCTCCACCTGTGGGTGCTGCGCGCGCCGCGGCCCGGCGACGACTTCCGGCAGGTGCTGCTGCTGGACGCGTCCTCGGCGTCGTTGGCCGCGGCCTCGTCCATCTCGTCCGCCTCGTTCGTCTCGTCGGCCTCGCCGTCCTCGTCCTTCCCGGCCGCCGACGCGGGGGAGGGCGGGCGCGACAAGGTCGACTGGGCGCAGCTGCGCCGGACGGTCCTGGACACCTGGCGCGCCTTCGACCTGGCCGCCCGCGAGGGACTGCCGTTGCCGGCGGACCGCCCGGGCGTCCACCGGACGATGGCCGCCATCGACCTGCTCGACGACGAGACCGACCTCTCGCCGGCCCGCCACGTCCCGCCCGCCTCGCCGGTCGGCGGGGCAGCCGAACTCGCTCACCTGAGCGGCCGGTTGACCGAGCTGCTGGCCGGTCTGGCCGCGCCCGCCTCGCTGCTGCCGCAGCCCGCGGAGGCGGGGGAGCCGGCGGGGGTGCCGGGGGTGCCTGGGGTGGCGGGAGCGGCCGGGGCGGCCGGGGCGTCGGTGGTCACGGTCGGGGAGCTGGTCCGCAGCGGGGCGCTGGAGGTGCACTCGTCCGGATCGGGCGCGCCGACGCGTCCGGCCGGCGCGGACCCCGCCGGCACGCCCGTGCTGACCGACCAGGACCTCGTCGCCGGCCACGGGCCCAGCGCCGTCCTCGATCCGGCGGGTACGGCCGGCTCGTCCGCCGGTGACGTCCGGGTCCGCCCCGGTGACGTCCTCGTCCCCGCTCTCGGCGGTGGCGTGGCCCGGGTGGTCCGGCCCGGCAGCCCGCTCGCCGGCGCCGCGCTCGGCCGCCAGCTGCACCTGCTGCGCCCCGACCCGACCGCACTCGACCCCGACTTCCTGGCCGGCCAGTTCCGCTCCACCGCCGCCACCCGCCGGGCCGCCAGCCATGCCTCCACCACCGCCCGCCTCGACATCCGGCGGGTCGAACTCCCGCGCCTCCCGCTCACCGAACAGCGCGCCCTCGGCGCCGCCTTCGCCCGCCTCGACACCTTCGACACCACCCTCCAGCAGGCCGCCGCCCTGGCCCGCACGCTCACCCAGGCCCTCACCGACGCCCTCGCCACCGGCACCCGTCCGGCGGGCGGCTGAGCGCCGGGCGGCTGATCGCCAGGCGGGGCCGACGCCTCCCGGGGCCCGGCGCCTCCCGAGGTCGACGCCTCCCGCGGGCGGCCCGCGGTGGTGGAACGCCCTCCGCCCGGCCGGTGGCTGGCGGTACGGTGTGCGGGTCGTTCGTACCGCAGGCCGGCCGCCGTTCTCACCGCTCAGGAGCGCAGATGTCAGGGCAGTACCCCGGGCAGTTCGGACCACCGTCCGGCGGCGCGTACCCCGGCGGCGCGCCCCTCGGCGGCATACCGGACGGGGCGCCGTACGGAGCCCAGCCGTACGCCGGCCAGCCGCAGTACGCCCAGCCGCAGCCGCCCCAGCCGTACCCGGCCCAGTCGTACGGTGCCCAGCCGTACCCCCTCGCGCCGACCCACCCCATCCCGGCGCTGCGACCCGGGATGGCCGCCGGACCGTTCGGCGTGCTCGGCCGCATCCTGTGGGCGCTGGTCCCGGTGGTGACGATCGGTCTGCTCGGCGTGATCCCCTCGCTGCTGCTGGCGATCCGCCGGCGCCGGATCTACGACGTCATCGGCGCGGTGGTCTTCACCGGACTCTTCGCCGCCTACCTGATCTGCGCCGGGGTCGCGGGCAGCATCAAGGACGCGCCCACCGCGGACACCATCGGCATGGTGTCGATGATGCTGCTGTGGTTCGGCGCGCCGCTGCACTTCCTGGCGATGGACCTGCGGGTGGTCTGGGACGCGGGCCGGCCCAAGGCCCCGGCCCCGGCGGCGTACTACGCGCCGCCCGCCGCGCCCGCGTACCCGGCCGCCCCCGCGGCGGGGTACGCGCCGACGGTGCCGGGCGCGCCGTACGGCTCCGCGCCCGGCCCGGTTCCCGCTCCCGCTCCCGGGTACGCTCCGCCCGCGCCCGGTGCCGCACCCGCCCACACGACCGGCGACGAGCTGCGCGAGCTCGGCGAACTGCTGCGCCGTCAGGCCCGTGAGGGCGGCCGGCCGTGACCACCCCCCGGGTGATCGGCGGCCGCTACCGGCTGGCCGAGAAGATCGGCCACGGCGGGATGGGCCAGGTCTGGGGCGGCTACGACGAACGGCTCGACCGCCCGGTCGCCGTCAAACTGCTCCGCACCGACCACCTCCTGCCCGCCGAGCCGTCCGGCAGTTTCGGTGACGTCGGCGGCGACGGCCCCGGCGTCGGCGGCACCGAGCGGCGGCGCCACGGCGACGAGCTCCGCCGCCGCTTCCTGCGCGAGTGCCGGATCACCGCCGCGCTCGACCACCCCGGCCTGGTCACCGTCTTCGACGCGGGCGAGGACGACGGCGAGCTGTACCTCGTCATGCAGCGGGTCCCGGGTGTCAGCCTGGCCGACCTGATCGCCGAGGACTCGCCGTTCCCGGTCGAACGCGCGGTCGCCGTCGCCGCCCAGCTCTGCGCGGCGCTGGCCGCCGTCCACGCCGTACCGGTGGTCCACCGTGACCTCAAACCCAGCAACGTGATGGTCCGGGACGACGGCCGGACCGTCCTGCTCGACCTCGGCATCGCCACCGCCCTCGACACCGAGGCCACCCGCCTCACCCTCACCGGCGTCCCCATCGGCAGCCCCTCCTACATGGCGCCCGAACAGGCACTCGCCGCCACCGTCGACCCGCGCAGCGACCTGTACGCGCTCGGCTGCCTGCTGCACGCGATGCTCACCGGCGAGGAGCCGTTCCGGGCCCCCAGCGCCCTCGGCGTGCTGCGGCGCCACGTCGACGAACCACCGGTGCCGCTGCGCGAACTGCGCCCCGGAGTCCCGGCACCGCTCGAACGGCTGGTCCTCGACCTGCTCGCCAAGCAGCCCGCCGACCGCCCGGCCGACGCCCAGGAGGTCCACGCCCGGCTGCTCCCGCTGCTCCCGGCGGCCGTCCCCGCCCCGCAGCCCCGGTACGGGCCGCTGCCCGACCCCACCCGCCCGTACCGCCACCCGCTCCAGCCGCAGCCCCGGCCGGCGGCGGACGCCGCTCCGCCGGCCCCGCGCGCGGAGCCGCGCCCGTTCCTGATGGCCGCGGTGCCCGTGCCCGCGCCCGTGCCTGTTCCCGCGCCAGCTCCGGTTTCCGGTGCTCCGCTCTCCGGCGAACCGGACCTCGCGGCCGCCTGCGCCCGGCTCTCCGACCTGGTCGACGCCGGCCGGCGCGCCGAAGTGCTCGACCTCGCCGCCACGCTGCTGCCCCGAGCCCGGACCGAACTCGGCGACGGCGCACCGCTCGTCCGCACCATCCGGACCATCTACGCCCGCACCCTCCACCAGGAGCAGCGCTACACCCAGGCACTCCCCGAGTACCGGTGGCTCGCCGCCACCGCGGACGGAGGCCCGCTCGGTCCGCAGGCCCAGGAACACCGGTACCGCGCCGCCGAATGCCTGGACCGCCTCGGCCACACCGAGGAGGCGCTCGCCGAGTACCGCGCGCTGCTCACCACCGCGCCGGGCGCCGACCCGGAGCGGGCGTTCGACCTGCGCGAGCGGATCGGCGTCCTGCTCGCGGCGGCCGGCGACGCCGAGGCCGCCTGGCAGTGGCTGCTTCAGCTCCTCTTCGACCGCGAACGCCGCGACGGCCCGCACCACCCGGCCGTCCGCCGCCTCCGCCAGAACCTCGACACCCTCCAACCCCACCGCATCACCCATACCCCCCAGCCCCCCGACCCCCGCACCACCCCCTGGCCCCCCACCCACTGACCCCCCGGGAGGTCGACGGCTCCGACTTCCCGCCCGCAGCCCCCAGGGCGGTGGCCCACCCCAATGGGGAGCAGAAAGTCGGCGGGTCCGACTTCCTGTGCGCGGCGCCCCGATTGGCGGCTGCACTCCACATCCCCCGGCGCCGCCCCGGGCAGTGGTTCTCCGGGGCCTTACATACTCACCCCACCCCGACGAGGAGTGGGAAGTCGGCAGGTCCGACTTCCTGTGCGTTGTGCCCGGATTAGCGGCTGCACTTCGCAGCCCTGGTGCTGCCCCCGGCAGTGCTCTGCGGGGGCACCACATGCTCACCCCACGCCCACGAGGAGTGGGAAGTCGGCGGGTCCGACTTCCTGTGCGCGGCGCCCCGATTGGCGGCTGCACTCCACATCCCCCGGCGCCGCCGCCGGGCAGTGGTTCTCCGGGGCCCTACACACTCACCCCACCCCGACGAGGAGTGGGAAGTCGGCAGGTCCGACTTCCTGTGCGATGCGTAGCGTT
>NZ_JBHXTG010000120.1:0-17013 GCF_042677465.1 Kitasatospora sp. NPDC127111 | reverse complement strand
CGGACACTTCCTTCGGACCGCCTTCCAGCGGGCCCTCCGGGCGCTTCGTTCTTTCGTGTTTCCAGCTTATCAGATGTTTTCCGCTCCGTTTCCGGAGTTTCATTCTTCCGATTTGCTTCGGCCTTTCGGCGCTCCCGAACTCTATCAGAGTTTTTCGGGCCGTTTTCCCGCTCCGTTCTCGAATTTCGTTCGAGAACTTCCGCTGGGGGCCGTCCCGTGGGGCAACCCGGAGAACATTACGCACCGGGCTGCCCCACGTCAAACCGACCGGAGGACGGCTCAGACCTCGACCACGACCGGCAGGATCATCGGACGGCGGCGGTAGTTGTCCGCCACCCACTTGCCGATGGTGCGGCGGACCAGCTGCTGGACCTGGCGGATCTCCAGGACGCCGTCACCGGCCGAGCGGTCCAGCGCCTCCTGCAGCTTGGCGGCCACCGGGACGAACGCGCTGTCGTCGATGCCGGAGCCGCGGGCCTGGATGGTCGGGCCGCCCACGATCTTGCCGTTGGTGGAGTCGACCGCCACGAAGACCGAGATGAAGCCCTCCTCGCCGAGGATCTTGCGGTCCTTGAGCGAGGCCTCGGTGATGTCACCGACCGAGGCGCCGTCCACGTAGACGTAGCCGGCCCGCACCTTGCCGACGATCCGGGCGACGCCGCCTTCGAGGTCGACGCAGACGCCGTCCTCCGCGATGACCGTCCGGTTGCGCGGCACGCCGGTCGCGATGCCCAGGTCGGCGGCGGCCCGCAGGTGGCGCCACTCGCCGTGGACCGGCATCAGGTTCCGCGGCTTGCAGATGTTGAAGAAGTAGAGCAGCTCGCCGGCCGAGGCGTGGCCGGAGACGTGCACCTTGGCGTTGCCCTTGTGCACGACCTTGGCGCCCCAGCGGGTCAGGCCGTTGATCACCCGGTAGACGGCGCTCTCGTTGCCCGGGATGAGCGAGGACGCCAGGACGACGGTGTCGCCCTCGGTGATGCGGATCTGGTGGTCGCGGTTGGCCATCCGGGACAGCGCGGCCATCGGCTCGCCCTGCGAACCGGTGCAGATCAGCACGACCTCCTTGTCCGGAAGGTCGTCGAGCTGCTTGACGTCGACGATCAGGTTGCCGGGGACCTTCAGGTAACCGAGGTCGCGGGCGATGCCCATGTTGCGGACCATCGAGCGGCCGACGAAGGCGACCTTGCGCTTGTACTCGTGCGCGGCGTCCAGCACCTGCTGGATGCGGTGCACGTGGCTGGCGAAGGACGCCACGATGATGCGCTTGTCGGCGTTCGCGAAAACGTTTCGCAGCGCGGCCGAGATGTCCCTCTCGTGCGGGATGAAGCCCGGAACCTCGGCGTTGGTGGAGTCCACCAGCAGCAGGTCCATGCCCTCCTCGGCCAGCTTGGCGAAGGTCGGCAGGTCGGTGAGGCGGCCGTCGAGCGGCAGCTGGTCCATCTTGAAGTCGCCGGTGGCGACGACCATGCCGGCGGGCGTGCGCACGGCGACGGCCAGCGCGTCCGGGATGGAGTGGTTGACCGCGATGAACTGGCAGTCGAACGGACCGATCCGCTCCCGGTCGCCCTCCGCGACCTCCAGGACGTACGGCCGGATCCGGTGCTCGGCGAGCTTGGCCTCGATCAGGGCGAGGGTGAGCTTCGAGCCGATCAGCGGGATGTCCGGGTTCTCCCGGAGCAGGTACGGGACGGCGCCGATGTGGTCCTCGTGCCCGTGGGTCAGGATGATGCCGTCGACCTTGTCGAGGCGGTCCCGGATGTAGCTGAAGTCCGGCAGGATCAGGTCGACGCCGGGCTGCTCGTCCTCGGGGAAGAGGACGCCGCAGTCGACGATCAGGATGCGGTCGCCGTACTCGAAGACCGTCATGTTGCGGCCGATCTCGCCGAGACCGCCGAGCGGAGTGATGCGGAGGGCGCCCTCCTTCAGGGCCGGAGGCGCGCCGAGTTCGGGATGCGGGTGGCTCAAAAGACTCTCCTCACGACGCACGCCATATGCCCGGGGTCCTCCCCCAAGAGACATATGGCGTGCGTTCTCAGTGTCGGTTTCCTACTGGGTCGGTGCTCTCGCGCCTTCGTCCGGTCCAGCGGCAGACCTCGGGGGAGGTCCGGCGAGCCGGGGCGCGCACGTCTGTGTCTGCTACAGGTGTACCCCGCCGGCGGCGAGATCCTTCTTCAATCGCGCGATCTCCTCGGGAGTCGCGCCGACCAGCGGCAGTCGGAGGGGACCGGCCGGCAGGCCCTGGAGCCCCAGCGCGGCCTTGGCGAGGATGACACCCTGCGTGCGGAACATACCGCTGAAGACCGGCAGCAGACCCTGGTGGATCGCCGTGGCCTTGGCCACATCGCCGGCCA
Organism: Kitasatospora sp. NPDC127111; assembly: GCF_042677465.1. Lineage (NCBI taxonomy): Bacteria > Bacillati > Actinomycetota > Actinomycetes > Kitasatosporales > Streptomycetaceae > Kitasatospora > Kitasatospora sp. NPDC127111. The sequence goes on along the minus strand of NZ_JBHXTG010000120.1, from coordinate 14,662 downwards.
GGTAGGCCTCGATCATGCTGCGCAGCTCACCGGCGACCACGTGGCCGACGACGCTGACCACGCCGACGGCTCCGACGGACAGCAGCGGCAGGTTGAGGATGTCGTCCCCGGAGTACCAGGCCAGGCCGGAGCGGGCGATCGCCCAGGCGGCGGCGCCGACGTCGCCCTTGGCGTCCTTGTTGGCGACGATCCGCGGGTGCTCGCCGAGCCGGACCAGCGTCTCGTGGCTCAGCGCGACGCCGCTGCGGCCGGGGATGTCGTAGAGCATGACCGGCAGGCCGGTCGCGTCGGCGATGTGCGTGGTGTGCCGGTACAGGCCCTCCTGCGGGGGCTTGCTGTAGTACGGCGTGACGACCAGCAGGCCGTGCGCTCCGGCGGCCTCGGCCTGCCGGGCCAGCTCGGCGCTGTGGTGGGTGTCGTTGGTGCCGACGCCGGCCACCACGTGGGCGCGGTCCCCCACCGCCTCCACCACGGCGCGGACGAGGTCGGCCTTCTCGGCGTCGCTGGTGGTCGGGGACTCGCCGGTGGTGCCGTTGACGACGAGGCCGTCGTTGCCGGAGTCGACGAGGTGCGCGGCGAGGCGCTGGGCGCCGTCGAGGTCGAGCCCGCCGTCAGCGGTGAACGGCGTCACCATCGCGGTCAGGACCCGGCCGAAGGGCGTCTGGGGGGTGGAGGTCGGAGCCATGCGTCCAAAGCTACTCGTAGGCGGTGGGGCGGTACCCAGGCCGGTCCAGGGTTCGGACAGGTGTAGCAGGGAGGTGCGGCGCTCGGGGCGGCGGAAACATGGGATTCCGGTGCTGCATGCTCGGGGGTTCAAGCAGCACCGGAATCCGTGTCACGAGCGTAGGGAGCGGCCAGAAAAGCCGCAATCCAGACATGCCAGGCACACTGCCCATATGCCTATCGGCCCAGGTCAGGGGCCCACTCGACGCTGCTCCCCGCAGGCCGCACGGGTGAGCGGCACGAGCCGCGCCCGCTGCTCGGCTACCTGCCCGTCGTGCCGGCGGAGCCGTGCAGCCGGATCGCGTGCTGCATGGTCCGGCGGGCGCGTGGGGTGTCGCCCGCGTCGGCGTACGCCACGGCGAGCCGGAAGAAGACCCGCCAGTCGCCGGGCGCCGCCTCCGCCTCGGACCTGCGGCGGGCGAACACCGCGTCGGCCGACGCCCGGTCGATCCGCCCCCCGGCGGTGCGCTGGAGCTCGTCCACCGGCAGGCCGCCCTCGGCCTCCAGCTCGCGGGCGAGCCGCTCGCTGGCCCGGCCGAAGCGGACCGTCTGGCGCAGGAACCAGACGCCGATCAGCGGGATGACGAAGGCGCAGAGCCCGATGCCGATGCCGAGCGGCTTGCCGGTGGCGATCAGCTGGACGCCCTCGCCGACGCAGATCAGGGCGACCAGCAGCAGGACGGCGGAGAGGACGAAGAATCCGGTACGGGACGTCACGCCGGGCTCACAGGTCCAGGAAGTGTTCGAGGCCGAAGGTGAGACCGGGGGTCTCCACGACCTTGCGCACCCCGAGCAGGATGCCCGGCATGAAGCTGCTGTGGTGCAGCGAGTCGTGCCGGATGGTGAGGGTCTCGCCGGTGTCGCCGAACATCACCTGCTGGTGCGCGAGCAGGCCGCGCAGCCGGACGGCGTGCACCGGAACCCCGTCCACGTCGGCCCCGCGGGCACCGGGCAGGCTGTGGGTGGTCGGGTCCTGCTGCGGGGGTCGGCCGGCCTCGGCGCGGGCCGCGGCGATCAGCTGCGCGGTGCGGGTGGCGGTGCCGCTGGGCGCGTCGGCCTTGCGGTCGTGGTGCAGCTCGACCACCTCGACCGACTCGAAGTACCTCGCGGCCACCTGGGAGAACTTCATGCCGAGGATGGCGCCGATGGAGAAGTTCGGCGCGATCAGCAGGCCGAGCTCGGGGGCCCGGTCGAGCCAGCCGCGCACGGTGTCCAGCCGCTCGTCCGTCCAGCCGGTGGTGCCGGTGACCACGTGGATGCCCCGGTTCAGGCAGTACTCGAGGTTGGCCATCACCGAGTCGGGGTGGGTCAGCTCGACGGCGACCTGGGCCCCGGCCTCGGTGAGCTCCTCCAGCTCGGAGTCGCGGCCGAGCGTGGCGACCAGTTCCAGGTCCGGGGCGGCCTCGACGGCCTTGACCGCCTCGGAGCCGATCCGGCCCTTGGCGCCGATCACGGCGACACGCAGCGTCATTGCGAAAAGTCCCTTCAGACCAGCAGGTCGGCGAGCCCGGCGGCCCGCTTGTCGTTGATCGGTCCGATCAGCGCCAGCGACGGCCGGTGGGCACCCAGCACATCACGGGCCACCGCCCGGACGTCGTCCAGGGTCACCGCCGCTATCTTCGCCAGCATGTCGTCCACCGACAGGTGGTGGCCGTAGCTCAGCTCGGCCTTGCCGATCCGGTTCATCAGCGAGCCGGTGTCCTCCATGCCGAGCACGGTGGAGCCGGAGATCTGGCCGATCGCCCGCTGCAACTCCTCCTCGGTGATGCCGTCGGCGACCACCTTGGCGAGCTCCTCGCGGCAGATCCGCAGCACCTCCTCGACCCGCTTGGGCTGGCAGCCGGCGTAGATGCCGAACAGGCCGCTGTCCGCGTACGACGAGGAGTACGAGTACACCGAGTAGGCCAGGCCGCGCTTCTCCCGGACCTCCTGGAACAGCCGGGAGCTCATCCCGCCGCCGAGGGCCGCGTTGAGCACGCCCATCGCCCAGCGGCGCTCGTCGTGCCGGGGCACGCCGGGCACGCCCAGCACCAGGTGGGCCTGTTCGGTGGCGCGGTTGAGCACCTCGACCTTGCCGGCCGTGCGCAGCGCCTTGACGCCGCGCCGGGCCTCGGCGGGGCCGGCGTCCGACTTGGCCAGCAGCGGCGCGAAGGCCCGCTGGACCTGCTGGACGACCTTGCGGTGGTCCAGGTTGCCGGCCGCGGCGACCACCAGGTGCTCGGGCTTGTAGCGGCGGTGGAAGAAGCCGGCGATCTGGTCCCGGGTGAGGGCCTGGACGGTCTCCTGGGTGCCGAGGATCGGGCGGCCGAGCGGGCCGCTGCCGTAGATCACCTTGGCGAAGAGGTCGTGCACCACGTCGCCCGGGTCGTCCTCGGCCATCGCCATCTCCTCGAGGATGACGCCGCGCTCGGCCTCGACGTCCTCCGGGCGGATCAGCGAGCCGGTGAGCATGTCGCAGACCACGTCGATGGCCAGCGGCAGGTCGGTGTCCAGCACCCGCGCGTAGTAGCAGGTGTTCTCCTTCGCGGTGAAGGCGTTCATCTCGCCGCCGACCGCGTCCAGGGCGGCCGAGATGTCCAGCGCGCTGCGCCGCTCGGTGCCCTTGAAGAGGAGGTGCTCCAGGTAGTGGGTGGCTCCGTTGAGCTGCGGGGTCTCGTCCCGCGAGCCGACGCCGACCCAGATGCCGAAGGTCGCGGAGCGCACCGTCGGCAGGGTCTCGGTGACGACCCGCAGGCCGCCGGGGAGGACGGTGCGGCGCACGGTGCCGGCGCCGTCCACGCCCTTCAGCAGGGTCCGGGTGGTGCCGGGGCGCTGCTTCGCCGCCGAGGCCTGGGCCACGGGGGTACCTCCGTAGAAAGCATGGGGGGACAAACGGGATGCGGCCCGCACGCCGACGGGGGCGTGCGGGCCGCGACCGCGTTTAGCTAATGGGCTGGCCGGGGGCGCTTCACTCGGAAGCGGCCTCGCCGCCCTCCTCGCCCTCGATCACGGGGATCAGGGAGAGCTTGCCGCGCGGGTCGATCTCGGCGATCTCGACCTGGACCTTGGTGCCGACGCCGAGCACGTCCTCGACGTTCTCGACGCGCTTGCCGCCGGCCAGCTTGCGGATCTGCGAGATGTGCAGCAGGCCGTCCTTGCCCGGCATGAGCGAGACGAACGCGCCGAACGTCGTGGTCTTGACCACGGTGCCCAGGTAGCGCTCGCCGACCTCCGGCATGGTCGGGTTGGCGATCTGGTTGATCGTCGTACGGGCAGCCTCCGCCGAGGGGCCGTCGACCGCACCGATGTAGATGGTGCCGTCGTCCTCGATGGTGATGTCCGCGCCGGTGTCCTCCTGGATCTGGTTGATCATCTTGCCCTTGGGGCCGATGACCTCACCGATCTTGTCCACCGGGATCTTGATGGTGATGATGCGCGGCGCGTTCGGCGACATCTCGTCGGGCGCGTCGATGGCCTCGTTCATCACGTCGAGGATGTGCAGACGGGCGTCGCGGGCCTGCTTCAGCGCGGCGGCCAGCACCGACGCCGGGATGCCGTTGAGCTTGGTGTCCAGCTGCAGGGCGGTGATGAAGTTGCGGGTACCGGCGACCTTGAAGTCCATGTCGCCGTACGCGTCCTCGGCGCCCAGGATGTCGGTCAGCGCGACGTAGTGGGTCTCACCGTCGATCTCCTGCGAGATCAGGCCCATGGCGATGCCGGCGACGGCGGCCTTCAGCGGCACACCGGCGTTCAGCAGCGACATGGTGGAGGCGCAGACCGAGCCCATCGAGGTGGAGCCGTTGGAGCCGAGCGCCTCGGAGACCTGGCGGATGGCGTACGGGAACTCCTCGCGGGACGGCAGCACGGGGATGATCGCCCGCTCCGCCAGCGCGCCGTGGCCGATCTCGCGGCGCTTGGGCGAGCCCACGCGGCCGGTCTCGCCGACCGAGTACGGCGGGAAGTTGTAGTTGTGCATGTAGCGGCGACGCGTCTCCGGGGAGAGCGTGTCGAGCTGCTGCTCCATGCGCAGCATGTTCAGCGTGGTGACACCCAGGATCTGGGTCTCGCCGCGCTCGAACAGGGCCGAGCCGTGGACGCGCGGGATGGCCTCGACCTCGGCGGCCAGGGTGCGGATGTCGGTGACGCCGCGGCCGTCGATGCGGACCTTGTCCTTGATGACGCGCTCGCGGACGATCTTCTTGGTCAGCGCGTTGTAGGCGGCGCTGATCTCCTTCTCGCGGCCCTCGAACTCGGGCAGAAGCTTCTCGGCGGCAAGCGCCTTGACGCGGTCCAGCTCGTTGTTGCGCTCCTGCTTGCCCGGGATGGTGAGGGCCTGGGCCAGCTCGTCCTTGACGGCGGCGGTCAGCGCGGCGAGCACGTCGTCCTGGTAGTCCAGGAAGACCGGGAACTCGCCGGTCGGCTTGGCGGCCTGGGCGGCCAGCTGCGACTGGGCGGCGCAGAGCACCTTGATGAACGGCTTGGCGGCCTCGAGACCGGCGGCCACGACGTCCTCGGTCGGGGCCTCGGCGCCGTCGCCGACCAGCTTGATGGTCTTGTCGGTGGCCTCGGCCTCGACCATCATGATCGCGACGTCGCCGTCCGGCAGGACGCGACCGGCGACGACCATGTCGAAGACGGCCGACTCCAGCTCGCTGTGGGTCGGGAAGGCCACCCACTGGCCCTTGATCAGCGCGACGCGGACGCCACCGATCGGGCCGGAGAACGGCAGGCCCGCCAGCTGGGTGGAGGCGGAGGCGGCGTTGATGGCCACCACGTCGTACAGGTGGTCCGGGTTGAGCGCCATCACGGTGACGACGACCTGGACCTCGTTGCGCAGGCCCTTGACGAAGGACGGGCGCAGCGGGCGGTCGATCAGGCGGCAGGTGAGGACGGCGTCCTCGGAGGGCCGGCCCTCGCGACGGAAGAACGAGCCGGGGATGCGGCCCGCGGCGTACATCCGCTCCTCGACGTCCACGGTCAGCGGGAAGAAGTCGAAGTGCTCCTTCGGCTGCTTGGACGCGCTGGTGGCCGACAGCACCATGGTGTCGTCGTCCAGGTAGGCCACGGCGGAGCCGGCGGCCTGACGGGCCAGACGGCCGGTCTCGAAGCGGATGGTACGGGTGCCGAAGGAACCGTTGTCGATCACGGCCTCGGCGTAGAACACGTTCTCTTCCACCTGGAAGATCTCCTCTTTCGTACGTCTCCGGGAGAGCGCCCCCGCGCATCGCCTGCCGGTCGGCCCTGGTCCTCCTGCTCGGAGGTAGGCAGTCGGGCCGGTCTTCGATCGAAGCCTCCGGTGCACCCCGCTCGGTCTGCGGGGCTTCCGGCGGCCACTACCGAGGACCGGCGCCTCTCGGCTGCCGGGCCTGGACGGGCGGTCCGCGTCTGGACGCTCTCTCGGATGCGGGCGGCTTCCGTTTGAAGCCTTCGTCCCGCGGGGGTCGGGGTCTTTCCGCCTGGGTGGCGCGATGTCGCGCCATCACCCGGCATGCCCACAACCCTACGGTGCAATCCTCGGCCACCTGGGGAGGTGCGCGCGAGTTGTTATGCGCGGTTGTCGTGTCCGGGACGCCGCGGGCACCGGCCGCGGCATACGCGCGAGGGGCGGCTCCCCGGTGTGGGGAGCCGCCCCGAGCGGCGGTCTTAGCGGGCGCCGCCAGCGGCACCGCGGCGGATGCCCAGGCGGTCGACGAGCGTACGGAAGCGCTCGATGTCCTTCTTGGCCAGGTACTGCAGCAGGCGGCGACGCTGGCCGACCAGGATCAGCAGGCCACGACGCGAGTGGTGGTCGTGCTTGTGGGACTTCAGGTGCTCGGTCAGGTCCGAGATGCGACGGGAGAGCATGGCCACCTGGACCTCGGGGGAGCCGGTGTCGCCCTCCTTGGTGCCGAACTCGGCGATGATCTGCTTCTTGACGTCAGAGGCGAGAGCCACTGCAACTCCTTCGGGGTGATACCGAGCGGTCCTGGTCTACGGCACAGGACTCTGTGGGAACTCGGTGTCGTGACTGAGCACGGCCTGCGGTCGGCGACCCACCTGGGCGGACACACCGGTGCACTCGAAAGGCAAGCGTACCAGTGTCGCCCGTCGGTCCTCCGCGCGCGGCCCGGAGCCGGGCGCGGAGGCACGGGTGCGGGGCCGGCTCAGCCGTTGATGCCGCGGACCAGGCGGTAGATCTCGAGCACGCCCAGCGCCAGCGGGACCAGCGCCATCAGGGTGAGGCTGTCGACCAGGTCCAGGATGCGTCCCCAGAACGGGGAGACGCCGAGCCGGGGCACCACCAGGGCGATCGCGGTGAGGATCGCGGCGCCGAAGGCGATCGAGGTGGCCAGCCAGATGGTGCGCAGGTCGATGTCGGTGGACCCGGCGGCCTTGAGGATGAACAGCGGGGTGTGCAGCGAGAGGCCGATGATCAGCAGCGACAGGCCGAGCAGGCCGGCGATGGTGAGGCTGAAGACCTGCGCGGTGTAGCGGAACAGCCGGGCGCGCAGCATGGTGGTGATGCCGAGGGTCAGCGCCAGTAGCTCGGGGAAGAGCCGGTCGGTGAAGCCGAGCACCGCGCAGGCGCCCACGATCACCGCGGCGCAGCCGCCGACCAGCCCGACCAGCACCTCGTGGCCGCGGCGGGCCTGGTGCGCGATCCGCTCGTACTGGACGGCCTCGGCGCGGCCGGCCTCCTCGTCGTAGTCGCGGCTGCGGGTGCGGGTCTGGCCGGGGGCGCTGAAGCCGACGGGCAGCCGGGCGAAGCGGGCGGAGAGGCCGGGCAGGAAGCCGATCACGGCGACGGCGGCGACGCCGGTGACGGCGGCGATGTGGCTGGCCGGGGTGCCGGGCAGCAGCACGGCGGCGAAGGTGGCGAGCGCGCCGGCGGCGGCCAGGAAGGCCGCGGCGACGAACAGCGAGTCCTTCTCGGGCAGCAGGCCGACCAGGAGCACGGCGACGATCAGGACGGCGACGCAGCCGGTGAGGAACTGCAGCCGGCCCGGGCCGTCCAGGTGGTGGGCCGGGGCGAGGATGCCGCTGCCGCCGATCAGGGCGTGCGGCAGGGCGCCGAGGCCGAGCGCGAGGGCGGCCCAGGAGTCCTGGTAGACCCGGGCGCGGACGCCGGCCAGGGCGGTCAGCACGACGGCGGTGACGCCGGACAGGATGCCGGGCAGGCCGTGCATGTCGTGGCGCAGGTCGGAGAACCAGAGCGCGAAGCCCAGCAGGGTGAGCAGCACGCCGGCGCCGATCAGGCCGAAGGCCCGCATCAGCTCGGGGCTCCAGAACCGGCGGTCGGCCTCGACGGCGGTGGCGATGGCGTCGGCCACGTCGTCGTAGACGGCCGGCGGCAGCGACTCGGCGAACGGGCGCAGGCTGAGCAGGTCGCCGTCGCGGACCTGCTGGGCGGCGAGCGGCAGCCCGCTGTCGAGCACGGTGCCGTCGCGGCGGACCAGGTGGAAGCCGGTCGGGGCGCCGTCCGGCTGGGTCTGGCCGGAGAGGCGCAGCACCTCGGGGTAGACGTCCGCGAGCGGGACGTCCTCGGGCAGGGCGACGTCGATCCGGCTGTCCGGCGCGACGACGGTGACCCGGCAGAATCCGGTCGCGGCGGGGCTGCTCATGCCCACACCTCGCTGGCGCTCATCGCTCGACGCACTGGGCGCTCCCCCTTGTTGACGGTGCCGCGGCTACGGGCGGCGGTCGGTCTGGCTGCTGCGCGGTGCAGGGCCGGGTGGAACTGGCTCGGTCCGGCCATGAGTTGGCGCGGCGTTACCCTACCCGTTCCGTTCGTGGGCGCTGCCGCGCAGGTCCCCATGGGGTGGGCCGGTGCGGCCGCGGGCGCCCCCAGTAGGATCGGCCCCTGCGCCAGGCGACAGGGGACAGGGGCCGCGCTCCTCCCCGGGTGCCGGCGGTCGGCGGAGCGGGGGCGGCGTCATACGGGGCGCCCTCACCCGTACGTAATCCAGTTGCGTGAGGGCTGATGCCGAAGTGATTGAGCGAGCCGTTCAAGGCCGTGGGGTGGGCGCATGAGTGTCATTACGGTCAAGCGTCCTGCCCGGGCGTATCCGCCTCCGGTGCCGGACGAACCGGTGGAGCTGGTGACTCCGCCCGAGCTGCCGAGGTCGGGTGGCGAGGACTGGATGATGAGCCTCCTGCCGATGCTCGGCATGGGCGGCTCGGCGGTGTTCTTCTTCTCGCCCGGTGCGCAGGCCCCGATGAAGATCATGGGCGGTCTGATGATCGTCTCGACGGTCGGCATGGCGCTGGCCCAGATCGTCAAGGCGCGCAAGGGCGGTTCGACCGCCACCGCCGACGAGCGGCGCGACTACCTCAAGTACCTGCAGCAGATGCGCCGTCAGGTGCGGCGGACGGCCGAGCGCCAGCGCGGCGCGCAGCTGTTCCTGAACCCGGAGCCGGACCAGCTCTGGTCGATCGTGGCGGAGGGCCGCCGGCTCTGGGAACGCCGGACCGGGGACGCCGACTTCGCGCAGATCCGGGTCGGCCGCGGGCCGGTGCAGTTGTCGACCCCGCTGGTGGCGCCGCAGACGGCGCCGATGGACGAGCTGGAACCGCTCTCCGCGGCGGCGATGCAGACCTTCCTCAAGGCCCACGGGACCCTGCAGGACCTGCCGTTGGCGGTCTCGCTGCGCGCCTTCTACCACATCACGGTGTGCGGGGACCCGGACACCGTGTACGGGAACGTGCGGGCGATGATCGCCCAGTTGACGACGCTGCACTCGCCGGACGACCTGCTGGTGACGGTGGCCGCGGCGCCGGGCGCGGTGGAGGAGTGGGAGTGGACCAAGTGGCTCCCGCACAACCAGCACCGCAAGGACAGCGACGGCGCGGGTTCGCGCCGGCTGATCGCCACCGGCCTGGGTGAGCTGGAGTACCTGCTGCAGGACGAACTGGCCGGTCGCCAGCGGTTCGTGCGGGACGCGGAGCCGTCCTCGGACCAGCCCCACCTGATCGTGATCATGGACGGCGCCTCGGTGCCGCACGACTCGCTGCTCGCCGGCCCGGAGGGCGTGCAGGGGGTGACCATCATCGAGGTGGTCCCGGGCGACCTCGACGAGCCGACCGGCCACCTGGTGGTCACGGTGACGCCGGAGGAGCTGGTGCTCCGCTCGGCCTCGGGCGCGACCTACACCGGCAAGCCGGACACCCTCTCCACCTGGCAGTCCGAGGCGCTGGCCCGGCAGTTGGCGCCGTACCGGATCTCGGCCGGCGGCGACGACGAGCCGCTGCTGTCCAACCTGGACTTCACCGACCTGATGAACTCGGGCGACCCGGGCTCCTTCGAGGTGTCGCGCAGCTGGCGGCCGCGGGCGCAGCGCGAGAAGCTGCGGGTGCCGATCGGGGTCGGGGCCGGCGGCGAGCACGTCTACCTGGACATCAAGGAGGCCGCGCTGGAGGGCATGGGCCCGCACGGCCTGTGCGTCGGCGCGACCGGCTCCGGCAAGTCGGAGCTGCTGCGCACCCTGGTGCTGGGCCTGGCGATGACGCACTCCTCGGAGACGCTGAACTTCGTCCTCGCGGACTTCAAGGGTGGTGCGACCTTCGCCGGCATGGCGGACATGCCGCACACCTCCGCGGTGATCACCAACCTGGAGGGCGAGCTCACCCTGGTCGACCGCATGCGCGACGCGATCGAGGGCGAGATGAACCGCCGGCAGGAGCTGCTGCGTTCGGCCGGCAACTACGCCAACCTGAACGAGTACGAGCGGGCCCGCGCCGCGGGTGCGGCGCTGGACCCGCTGCCGTCGCTGGTGCTGATCATCGACGAGTTCTCCGAGCTGCTCACCGCGAAGCCGGACTTCATCGACATGTTCATCCAGATCGGCCGCATCGGCCGTTCGCTGGGTGTGCACCTGCTGCTGGCCTCGCAGCGCCTGGAGGAGGGCAAGCTGCGCGGCCTGGACACCTACCTCTCGTACCGGATCGGTCTGCGCACCTTCTCGGCGGCCGAGTCCCGGGCGGCGATCGGTGTGCCGGACGCGTACCACCTGCCGCCGGTGCCGGGTGTCGGCTACCTGAAGTTCGGCACCGACGTGATGGAGCGGTTCAAGGCCGCGTACGTGTCCGGGCCGTACCGGGCCCCCGGGCAGCAGCGCGCGGCGGGCGGCCGGCTGGTGACCGCGCAGCCGGTGGTGTTCACCGCCGCCGAGGTGCCGGTGGTGGAGCCGCTGGTGCAGGAGGTCCAGCCGGAGGTCGAGGAGCAGGACGACGCGCTGGTCGACACCGTGCTGGACGTGTTCGTGCAGCGGATGGCGGGCCAGGGGCCGGCCGCGCACCAGGTGTGGCTGCCGCCGCTGGACGAGGCGCCGAGCGTGGACCAGCTGCTGCCGCCGCCGCTGCAGGCGACCCCGGAGCGCGGGCTGACCGCTCCGGCGTACGGGGCGCTGGGCCGGCTGCGGGTGCCGGTCGGCATCGTCGACAAGCCGCGCGACCAGAAGCGCGACGTGCTGGAGCAGGACTACTCGGGCGCGGCCGGTCACGGTCTGGTCGTCGGTGGTCCGCGGTCCGGCAAGTCGACGCTGATGCGCACCCTGGTGGCGTCGTTCTCGGTGACGCACACCCCGCTGGAGACGCAGTTCTACCTGCTGGACTTCGGTGGTGGCGGTTTCCAGTCGCTGCAGGAGCTGCCGCACGTCGGCGGGGTGGCCGGGCGACTGGACGCCGAGAAGGTGCGCCGCATGATCAGCGAGGTGCACGGCGTGCTGAACCGGCGCGAGGAGCTGTTCCGGTCGACCGGGATCGACTCGATCGCGACCTACCGGGCCCGCCGCGCGGCCGGCCAGCTGCCGGACGAGCAGTTCGGCGACGTGTTCCTGATCATCGACGGCTGGAACACCTTCAAGCAGGACTACGAGATGCTGGAGGGGGTGATCGGGGACATCGCCCAGCGCGGTCTCGGCTACGGCGTCCACCTGATCATCACCGCGGCCCGCTACGCGGAGGTCCGTCCGGCGCTGAAGGACCTGCTGCAGAACCGCACCGAGATGAAGCTCGGTGACGCGATGGAGTCCGAGGTGGACCGCCGGATCGCGCTGAACGTGCCGGCCATCCCGGGCCGCGGCATCACGGGCGGCGGTCTGCACTTCCTGACCGGCCTGCCGCGGCTGGACGGCTCGCACGCGGTGGACGACCTGCAGGAGGGCGTGGCCGGGTTGGTCGCCGCGGTCAACGCGGCCTGGACGGGGCCGCGCGCGCCGCAGGTCCGGATGCTGCCGGCGGTGCTGGACGGCTTCTCGCTGCCGAAGGGCTTCGAGTACCCGGAGCGCGGGATCGCCTTCGGCGTGGACGAGGTGGAGCTGGCTCCGGCGTTCGTCAACTTCGAGACCGACCCGCTGTTCATCATCTTCGGCGACACCGAGTCCGGTAAGTCGGCGCTGCTGCGGATGCTGGTCAAGCAGATCACCGAGCGGTACACGCCGGAGCAGGCCGGCATCGTGGTCGGCGACTACCGGCGCGCGCTGCTCGGCACGGTGCCCCAGGAGTACCTGGTCGAGTACGCGGCCGCGCAGCCGGCCATGACCAGCATCGTGGAGATGCTGCGCGGGGCCTGCTCGCGCCGTCTGCCGGGCCCCGACGTCACCGCCGAGCAGCTGCGCAACCGCAGCTGGTACAGCGGCAAGGACATGTTCGTGATCGTGGACGACTACGAGCTGGTGGCGACGAGCTCGGGCAACCCGCTGTCGCCGCTGGCCGAGTTCCTGCCGTTCGCCCGCGACATCGGCCTGCGCGTGATCATCGCGCGCAGTGCGGGTGGCGCCGGCCGCTCGCTCTACGAACCCGTGATGCAGCGGATGCGCGAGCTGGGCGGCCAGGGCGTGATCCTGTCCGGCAACAAGGACGAGGGCGCGCTGCTCGGCACGGTCAAGCCGCAGCCGCTGCCGCCCGGCCGAGGGGTGTACGTCTCCCGCCGGGTCACCAGCGGGCAGATGGTCCAGACGGGCTGGCTGCCGTCGGCTTAATATGCGCGGCCGCCCTCGGCGGCCGTCACGGAAAGTGATCGAAGGGGTCGGGTTCCCGGGAACCCGACCCCTTCGGCGTCCACGTGCTGAAACGTTATCTAGATCTTTCCGGCGGTTCGCTGCGGTTCCCGCACCCTTCCGGAGCTGCTCCGGGCGGCCGAGGGCCGCCTGGGCGTGCCACCCTCGCTCCCGAGCTCAACCTTCGAATGCAGTGCTTAATCTGCCGTTTACCTTGGATTCAAGCGCGATGTGGTCAAGGTAACAACTCGGACATAGACGACAATGACCACACGTGATCACTGGATCGCATGTTTATGCCCTCTACTGCAACGGATTCCGAAGCGATTCCCGCGTTGACGCACGCAATACGGCCAAGGTTCCATGGCGGCCCGGGAGCGTCAGGACCAAGACCCAGAGCAGCCAGCCAGCGGAGGCGATACCGCTCCCTCTCCAGGACCGCTCAGAGCCGATCGGAAGCCACATGACCGACACGCTTCGCCCGCCACACGCCGTAGCCCCCGCCGCGGCCACCGAGGGCGCCGCCTCCCCCCAGACGCTCAAGCGCTCGATCGGCGTCGTCGGCGGCACACTGCTCACCCTGTCCTGCGTGACCCCGGCCTCGACGCTCTTCGTGATCGTCCCGGAGCTGTTCTCCAGCATCGGCAGCGCCACCGCGCTGGCCATCGCGATCGGCTCGGTGCTCTGCATCGCGGTCGCCTTCTGTTACTCCGAGCTCGGCACCCTGATCCCCAGCGCCGGCGGCGAGTACGCGATGGTCGGCACCCTGGCGGGCCGGCTGGCCGGCTGGCTGGTCTTCGTGCTCTCGCTGATCGTGGTGATGATCGTCCCCTCGGTGATCGCGCTCGGCACGGCCGACTACCTCGCACCGGTGCTGCACGTCGACAAGCCGATCGCGGGCGCCGCGGTCATGCTGGCCGCCACCCTGGCCGGTCTGCTGGACCTGCGGGCCAACGCCTGGATCACCGGCATCTTCCTGGTCCTGGAGGTCGTCGCGGCCGGCGTCGTCTCGGTGCTCGGCTTCGCCCACGCCAACGGCGACGCGCCCAGCATGCTGCACGGCGTGGTCGCCGGTGACGGCGGCGCCGCCACCACGGTGAGCGTCGGTGCCATCGTGGGCGCGCTCGGCATCGCCCTCTTCATCACCCAGGGCTTCTCCACCGCGGTCTACCTCTCCGAGGAGCTGGAGAACCCGCGCAAGAACGTCTCGCGCACCGTCCTGTGGACGCTGGCCATCTCGGCCGCCGTCATCCTGGTCCCGGTCGCCGCCATCACCGTGGGCGCGCCCGACCTGGAGACCCTGACCTCCGGCGACATCTCCAGCATGGTCACCGCCTGGAGCAACTCGGCCGTCGGCACCTTCATCAGCCTCTGCGTCGCGCTGGCCATCATCAACGCCGGCATCGTCATGGTGATCCAGAACTCCCGGGTGCTGTTCGCCTCGGCCCGTGACAAGGCCTGGCCCGAGCCGGTCAACAAGGCCTTCTCCACCCTGGGCCGGTTCGGCTCGCCCTGGGTCGCCACCCTGGCCGTCGGCCTGCCGGGCGCCGCGCTCTGCTTCGTCAAGGGCGAGCTGCTCAGCGAGATCACCGGCGTCGCCGTCACCGGGATGTACCTGCTGGTCGCGGTCGCCGCGCTGCTGTCGCGCCGCAACCACCACAAGCACGCCGCCGCCTGGCGGATGCCGCTCTGGCCGGCCGTTCCGGTCGTCCTGATCGCGGTGCTGGTCTACGTCATCACCCAGCTCGACACCGAGCCGCTGCTGTGGACGGGCGGCATCACCGCCGCCGCCACCCTGTACTGGCTGTTCTACCTGCGCCCCCGGCAGGCCAGCCACTGGGTGATCACCCTCCCCGAGGACCAGCAGGCCTGACCCCCACCCCTCCCCCACGCGGCAGTGCCCCGGGCTCCCCCTGGCCCGGGGGCCAGCCCCCTGCCCGCCCGGACGGGCCCAACATATTGGGGGTGCACACCCGGCGGGGGGC
>NZ_JBHXTG010000119.1:0-17160 GCF_042677465.1 Kitasatospora sp. NPDC127111 | reverse complement strand
CTGCACATGCGCGTCCCTCGGCACGTAGGCGAAGTCGGTGACGCCGCTGAACACGTCCTCCCGGCCGGTCAGTTCGAAGACGTCGCCGCCGTCGGTGAGCACCGTGCAGCCGCCGGAGAGCGGCAGCACGATCCACTCGCTGTCCCCGGTGGCGAAGGAGTGGTGGCCGCCGGGCGGCAGGTCGAGGACCCGCAGCGAGGAGTACCCCCAGCCGGCCCCCGCCCGGACGTGCTGGGCGGGGGCGGGGCCGTCGGGGGGCGGGAGGCGGCGCCGGCGCCTCCCTGGCTCGGGACCGTCAGCCGGCGGTCGGGGTGCGCTCCTGCTGGAAGTGCTCGACGAGGACCTTCATGACGTCCTTGCTCCGCTCGCTGATGAAGAAGTGCCCACCGGTGAACACCCGGAGGTCGAGCGGCTCCGTCGTGTGGTCGGCCCAGGCCTTCGCCTCGTCGAGGGTGGTCTTGGGGTCGCTGTCGCCGGTCAGCACGGTGATCGGGCAGTCCACGGTGACCCCGGGCGCGCAGCGGTACGCCTCGACCGCCTTGTAGTCGGCCCGGAGCGCGGGCAGCGCGGCCCGCATCATCTCGTCGTCCCCGAGCAGGGCCGAGGCGGTGCCGCTCAGCCGGCGCACCTCGGCCAGGATCGCGTCGTCACTGCGGAAGGTGTTCTCCTGCCGGAACGTCGACGGCGCGCGGCGCCCGGAGGCGAACAACCGCACCGGGCCGTGCCCTTCGGCCTCGAGACGGCGGGTCAGCTCGAAGCCGATCACGGCGCCCATGCTGTGGCCGAGGAAGGTGAGCGGGAGTTCCGGCTGACGCCGGAGCACCTCGTGGATGCGGTCGACGAGGACCGCCAGGTCGTCGATGGGCTGCTCCATCCGACGGTCCTGCCGGCCGGGGTACTGGATGGCGAGGACGTCCACATCGGGGCTCAGCGCCGCCGAGACCGGCAGGTAGAAGGACGCCGAACCGCCCGCGTGCGGGAGGCACACCAGTCGCGCGGACGGGTTTTCGGCAGGGTGAAAGCGTCGGCACCACAGTTCATCTCCGGGCGAAGGCCGAGACATGCCACTCCAGAAGGTAGTCACACCGGATCGTCGAATCGAAATCCGAACATAGCGAATGCGGCCCCCGCGTTCGTCCGCTCAACTGTGGGAACGGGACAGTTGAACGGCGACCGGGCGGCGGCCCGGCTGGTATCTATTGGTGGCGAGGGAACGTGGCTGCCTGTTGCGTTGTCCCGATGATCCCGGTTGCATTTCCGAAATACGCGGCGACATTGAGAGGTGACGTACGTGGGGCACAAGTTCTCCCTGGTCCTCAGTCGGGAGATCACCGACGAGGAGTCGGCGGTCCTGCAGGAGGGTTTCGCCGGCGCGGTGTTCTCGACCGACGCCCTTCCCACCGACGCGGAGGTCGCGGTCACGAGGATCGACTTCGACGACGAGGTCTCGCCCTCCCTGGCCGAGGCGATCGAGTCGGCTCTTGAGTCGGTGAAGACGGTTCCGGACCTCACCGTTCCCGGCCTCAGCGTCCCGGCGGTGCCGCAGGCGCCGGCCGAGGAGCCGGCCGCCGAGGTGGCGTAGCCCGGCGGCGCGACGGGCCGCCGAGGCGGCGGAGGGTGCGAACGCGGCGGAGCTCCGGCCGGGGTGACTCAGGGTCATCCGGGCCGGAGCTCCGCCGCGTCGTCGCCGTTCAACCGGTGTGCCGGCCCGGTTGAGCACGCCCCGGAGCAGGGGGCCCTTAACTCCGGGGTGGGGACCCCTAAGTCCCCGGGCGGCGGGTTCCGGGGTGCGGATGCGGCTGCTAGCGTGTGATTCACGTCAATTCGAAAAAGCCTGAAAGGCCATTGACCAGATTTCTGCTCCACTGCTGCAAATGACTCGCCGGAGTTGTCATGGGGGTGCAGTATGGGCCTGCTAGCCCACAGCGTAATACCGCTCGGAATCGACGACCGCTGGGACGACGAGCCGGAGACCGTCTCGGTTCCGATCATGGAGATCCTGCCCGGGGACTCGCCGCGGCTGGAGGGTGAGGACAAGGTCCACGTCCTGCGGCTCGCGGCGATCGAGAGTCCGCTGCCGCCGATCCTGGTCGACCGGCGGACGATGCGGGTGATCGACGGGATCCACCGTCTGATGGCGGCCTCCCTCAAGGGGCGGAAGGCGATCGACGTCAGGTTCTTCGACGGCAGCCGTGAGGAGGCGTTTCTCAAGGCGGTCGAGGCGAACGTCGAGCACGGTCTCCCGCTGTCGCAGGCCGACCGCACCGCGGCCGCGCTGCGGATCCTCAAGTCGCACCCCACCATGTCGGACCGGGCCGTCGCGAAGTCGACCGGCCTGGGTGCCAGGGCCGTCGCGGAGCTGCGCCGCTCGTCCGACGCCGTGCCCCCGTCGAACTTCCGCGTCGGGCGGGACGGCAAGGTCCGTCCGCTGAACGGCGCGACGGGGCGGCTGCGGGTGGCGGAGCTGATCCGGGAGAACCCCGAGGCCTCGCTGCGCCAGGTGGCCAGGTCGGCCGGCGTCTCGCCGGCGACGGCGCTGGACGTGCGCCGGCGGCTGGAGCGCGGTGAGGGGCCCGTCCCCTGTCAGCGGAACACCGGCGGTGCCGCGGAGTCCCGGCGGGATCCCGTGCCGGCCCCGGTCCCGGCCGTCGTGGGGCCCCCGTCGACCGTCACCCTCGAGAAGCTCATGCGCGATCCGTCCCTGCGCCAGAGCGAACTCGGCCGGCGGCTGCTGCGGATGTTCAAGGAGAACGTGCTGGGCGCCAAGGAGATGACGGACATCTGTGCGTCCGTGCCCTCGCACTGCATCGAACTGATCATTCAGCTTTCCCGTCAGAACTCGCAGATCTGGGAGGATTTCGCCCAGGAGCTGAACCGGCGGGCCCGGATCGTGAATCCCGAATCCTGAACAGGGCGCGTCATCAGGTGGCGGAGCGCTTGCTGATCAGCGCGAGGAAGGCGTCCAGGGCGGCCTGGTCGACGCGCAGGTTCCCGGCCAGCACCCGGTGGTGCGCCAGCAGGGAGGTGACCTCGCCCAGCGCGTTGTCGTTGCCGGTCACCACGACGTGGTCGCCCTGCCGGTTCACGCCGCTGACGTCGGGCAGCCCCGCCAGGAGGTCGTGGTCGAACGGCGCGGAGGGGCGGAACTGGATCCGCTGCCCGCTGCGGACGCGTTCGAGCAGCCTGGCCGGCGTGTCCGTGACGGTGAGACGGCCCTTGTCCATCAGGGCGACCCGGTCGCAGAGCCGCTCGGCCTCCTCCCAGAACTCGGTGACGAGCAGGATGGTGACGCCACTGGCGCGGACGGCTTCGATCAGCTCCCAGGTGTCCTCCCGGGCCTGCCGGTCCAGCCCGGTGGTCAGCTCGTCGAACACCGCCACCTGGGGGTTGCCGACCTGCGCCAGCACGGCGGCGAGCTGCTCGTCCGTCCGGCCGGACGGCCCGTCGCCCCCGGGCCCGGCGGTGAGCCCGACCGCGTCCATGAGCCGCCGCCAGTCGGCGGGGTCGCGGTAGAAGGAGCTGTAGAGCGACAGCGCCTCCGCGACCTGCATCCGGTCGGGTGCCCGGCCGTCCTGCAGCCGGGCGTCGATCTGCCGCGTGATCCCGGACCGCGCCGGCCGGGGATCGCGGCCGAGCACGCCGATCCGGCCGCCGTCCCGGTCCCGCAGCCCCTCGACGCATTCGACGATCGTGGTCTTGCCCGCCCCGCGGGGCCCGAGGATCCCGAAGATCTCGCCCTCCTCGACGGTGAAGGACACATCGTCGACCGCCACCAGGTCACCGTACGTTTTGCGGAGGTTCCGCACGTCAATCACCACGGACATTTGTCGTCCTTTCGCCTGCCTGTCTGCGTGTGCCGGTGTGGGCCGGGGCTTGAAAACCTACGGTCCGCCAGCCCTGCCCTGCCACCCCGCTATGCCCCAGGCGTAGTGGGGCCTATCCCCACCGATTTCCAGGCCGTGCGTTCGATTTCCACTGTCAAATGAAAGTCGCACTGAAACGATTCTGCACACAAGTCGGCGGGCGCGGGTAGGTTATCGGACCGGAAAAGCGTTCGGAATGCGCCCCCGGGATACGGCTCCCGGTGCCGGCTCCCGCCGCACGGGCCCCGGAAGGCGCGCGACCGGACGCCGCGCGCCGGCGGCGCGGTGGGGAACCCCTGACCCTCCGGCGGCCACCCCTGACCCTCCGGCGGCCACCCCTGACCCGGGGCCGCGCCGTTAGGGGTCCGGCCCCGCCCGACCCCTAACAGGGGCGCGAGTGGATCCTGCCCTCCGCCCGCGCGCCCTACTGTCGAATGACGAAGGTTCGGAGCGTGACCGCGGTAGACGGGTGTCGAACCGACGGTACCGGACCGACCGCTGGAGGTGCCGTGAGCAGCATGCAGTCCCCAGTGGCCGAGCGGCCGACGGGCGTGCCCGCCGTGGCCCGGGCACGGGGGCACGCGACGGCCCTCGGGCGGCTCACCGTGCTCGCCGCCCTGGTCCCGTTCACGCTCGGACTGCTCGCCACGACCCTGGTCGGCTTCGGGCTCTGGTTCTGCCTCGGATTCCTCCCGCTGTTCCCGGCGGTGACCGGACTCACCAGGGCCGCGGCCGGTCTCGCCCGGCGCCTCGCCGGGAAGTGGTCCGGGGTGCCCGTGCCGTCGCCGTACCTGCCGCGCCCGGAGCCCGAGCGCACCCCGTACGGCCGGCTGCGGACCGGCCACGACCCCCACGGGCCCGGCCGGTTCGCCGGAACCACCCGCACCATCGGCTGGCTGTGGACCGACCCGGCGACCTGGCGGGACTACCTGTGGGTGCTGCTGAACCCGCTGATCGGCGGCGCGACCGCCGCCGTTCCGCCCTTCCTCTTCGGCTACGGCCTGTTCGGCCTCGTCCAGCCGGCCCTGCACACCACCCCCGGCTACGCCCTCCTCCCGCTGGACGGCACCGACGCCGCCCTCCTCGGCCTCGCCCTGGCCGTCGCCGGCCTGGGCGCGGCGGAGCGGATGCTGCGCCTGCACGGCCACTGGACGCGGGCCCTGCTCGGGCCCGCCGAGCGGGCGGGGCCCGCCCACCGGGCCCGGCAGCCCGCCGGGATCCGGCCGGACGCCGTCGAGGCGCAGGCCCCCGAGCTGCGCCGGATCGAACGCGACCTGCACGACGGCGCCCAGGCCCGGCTGGTCGCCGTGGGCCTGCGCCTCGGTGCGGTCGGGGCGCTCATCGACCGGGACCCGCAGGCCGCGAAGAAGCTGGTGACGGAGACCCAGGAGAACGTCACCCGGGCCCTCCAGGAGCTGCGCGACCTGGTCCGCGGCATCCACCCCCCGGTCCTCGCCGAGCGCGGACTGGTCGACGCGGTGCGCAACCTCGTCCTGGACGTCCCGCTGGAGGTCGAGGTGCGGGCCGACGTGCCCGGCCGGGCGCCGTCCCCGGTCGAGGCCGCCGTCTACTTCGCCGTCAGCGAGGCGCTCGCCAACGCCGCGAAGCACAGCGGCGCCCGGCACGCCACCGTCGCCTTCTCCCACACCGCCGGGCTGCTGCGCGCCGAGGTGGCCGACGACGGCCACGGCGGCGCCGACCCCCTGCTCGGCAGCGGGCTGCGGGGCATCCAGTGCCGCCTCGCGGCGTTCGACGGCACGCTCGCGCTGAGCAGCCCGCCCGGGGGTCCGACCCGGCTGACCATGGAACTGCCGTGCGCGTTGTCCGCGCCGACGGCCGCCGCCGCCCCCTGCGAGACCGGCTGCCCCCGCTGCTGACCGCCACGGCCCCGCGACCACCGCGAGCGGGCGGGCCGGACGCAGCGGGCCGGACGCACCTGCGACGCCCGCCACGTCGACGCCCTCCCGCACCTCCCGCACCTCCCGCGCCCTCGATCCCTTCAGCGCCCCCAGCGTCCCCAGCGTCCCCAGAGCCTCCGACGCCTTCTAAAAGGGGCCCTAAGCGGGGCTTTAGCGCCCGGCGCGATCATCGGACGGTACGAAGGGCCCGGTGTGCGGGGCCCGCAGTGCCGGAGATGATCCGAGGGGATGTCATTGTCACGCTTCGTCACCTTCACCGAGCTCGTGCGGGCGCGGGCCGCCGAACTCGCCGACGCGCCGGCCCACATCTTCCTTCGGGACACCCCCGGCGGGCTGGTCGCCGAGACGCTCAGCTACGCCGAGCTCGACCGGGAGGCCCGCCGGATCGCGGCCGTCCTCCAGGCGCACCGCGCCGAGGGCCAGCCCGTGCTGCTGCTCTACCCGTCGACGACCGAGTTCCTGAAGGCCTTCGTCGGCTGCCTCTACGCCGGCGCGGTGGCGGTCCCCGTCCCGCTGCCCGGCTCCGAGGGCGACAGCAAGCGGCTGAACCGGACCGCGGCGGTGCTCCGCGACGTCGGCACCCGGCTGGTGCTCACCGACACCGCCAGCGCCCCCGAGGTCGCCCTCTGCCTGGCGGACTCGCACGGCGCCGGCGCGGTCTGCCTGGCGACCGACACCCCGGGCCTCGGCGACCCCGAGAACTGGCTGGAGCCCGCCCCCGCCGACCCGGAGGACCTCGTCTTCCTCCAGTACACCTCCGGCTCGGTCTCCGACCCGCGCGGCGTGATGGTCTCCCACCGCAACCTGCTGGCCAACCAGCGGGCCCTGCAGGAGGCGTTCGGGACCACCGCCGAGGACCGCTTCGGCGGCTGGCTGCCGCACTACCACGACATGGGTCTGATCGCGCACCTGCTGCACCCGATCTGGCTCGGCAGCTGCTCGGTGCAGATGACGCCCACCGCGTTCGTCAAACGGCCCCACCGCTGGCTCCGGGCGATCCAGGACCACGGCGTGACCGTCGGCGGCGGCCCCAACTTCTGCTACGACCTGTGCGTCCGCCGGGTGACGGACCAGCAGCTCGCCGAGCTGGACCTCTCCCGGTGGCGGCTGGCGCTCAACGGCGCCGAGCCCGTCCGCCAGACCACCCTGAAGGCCTTCGCCGAACGCTTCGCCGCCGCCGGACTGCGCCCGGAGGCCGTGTACCCGTGCTACGGGCTCGCCGAGGCCACCCTGATCGTCTCCGGCGGCGTCCCCGGGACCGCGTACGCCGCGACGGCCGTCGACGCCACCGAACTGGAGCGCGACCGCTTCACCCCGGCCGACCCCGACCGGATCGAGCAGCCCTTCCGCACCCTCGTCGGCTGCGGCCGGGTGCGGGGCTTCGACCTGCGGATCGTCGACCCGGTCGCCCACCGCGAACTGCCCCCCGGCGCGGTCGGGGAGATCTGGCTGCGCGGCGACAGCGTCGCCCGGGGCTACTGGCAGCGCCACACCGAGACCGCCGAGACCTTCCGGGCCACCCTGAGCGACGGCGAGACCGGCTTCCTGCGCACCGGCGACCTGGGCGTGCTGGAGGACGGCGAGCTGTACGTCACCGGGCGGCTGAAGGAGGTCGTCATCCTCAACGGCCGCAACGTCTACCCGCAGGACGTCGAGTGGGCCGTGCGCGGCCTCCACCCGGGGTTCGGCCTCGGCGCGGCCTTCGCGGCGCAGGCCGGCCGGGAGCAGCTGGTCGTGGTCCAGGAGGTCAAGGGCCTCGGCGCGGACACCGACGCCGGCGGGCTGCGCCTGCTCGCCCAGCGGATCCAGGCGCTGCTCGGGCGCGACTTCAACGTCCCGGCCGGCAACGTGCTGCTCGTCCCGCCCGGCACCGTCCGCCGCACCACCAGCGGCAAGGTGCAGCGCACCCTGATGCGGCGGCTCTTCCTGGACGGCGAGCTGCGCGGCGACTACGAGGTGCTCGACCCGGTCATGCGCGCCCTGGTGCGCGGCCGCGAGGACCTGCTCGGTGACGGCCTGCTCGGTGACGGCCGGGTGGACGACGGCCGGGTGGACGACGCCTTCGTCCGCGACGGTCTCCGGGGGCCCGAACCGGCCGGCGGGGGGCTGCGACGATGACCGCGCTGCTCTCGCCCGCCGCGGCTCCCGCCCGGGTCGCGGAGATCGAGACCGCGCTCGGCGACCCGACCGACGAGGGCAACCCGTACGGCTACCACCGGCTGCTCCCGGCCGACCGCGCGGCCGTCCCGTTCGCGGCCGCCGAGGAGCTGCTGGACGGGCTCGGCGTCAGCGCCGAGTACGTGCCGCGGCACCTCGGCGGGCGGCTGGACTCGATCGAGACCCTGGTCCGGGTGATGCGGCCGCTGTTCCGCCGGGACGTCGGGCTCGGCATGGGCTACGGCATGCACACCTTCATGGCCGCCTCCGACGTCTGGATCACCGGCACCCCCGCCCAGCAGGAGTGGATGGCGGGCCTCCTGCTCCGGGGCGCGCGGGCCGCGATCGCGCAGCACGAGACGGCGCACAGCAACGACTACGTGCGCAGCCAGGTGGCCGCGCGCCGGGAGGGCGACGGCTTCGTGCTCACCGGCTCCAAGCCGATGATCAACAACCTGAGCCGGGCCGAGGCGCTCGTCCTGTTCTGCCGCACCGATCCCGAGCCGGGCAGCCGCAGCCACTCGGTGCTGCTGCTCGACCCCCGGCAGCTGCCCGCCGGGCGGGCCACCGTGCTGCCCCGGCACCACGCCGTCGGACTGCGCGGCTGCCTGTGGACCGGGATCGCCTTCGACGACTGCCCGGCGCCGGAGTCCGCCCTGCTCGGAGCGGTCGGCAGCGGGGTCGGGACGGCGCTGCGCTCCTTCCAGATCAGCCGCACCGTGATCGCCTCGCTGGCCCTCGCCGCGGTGGACACCAGCCTGCGCACCGCCGTCCAGTTCGACCTGGACCGCCGCCTCGGCGGCTCGTACGGCTCCTGGACCGACCCGGCCAGGATCGACCAGGCGCTCGTCAACGCGTTCGTGAACCTGCTGCTGTACGACTCGCTCGCGGTGGTCGCCACCCGGGCGCTGCACCTGCTGCCGGAGCAGACCAGCGTCTACTCCGCCTCGCTCAAGTACCTGCTGCCCAAGGTGCTCATCAAGACCATGTACGACCTGTCGGTCGTGCTCGGAGCCGGGATCTACACCCGGGACGGCAACCTCGGCATCTTCCAGAAGCACGTCCGCGACGTCCCGGTGCTGAGCCTCGGCCACGCCGGGACGGTGGCCTGCCAGGCGACCGTCATCCCGCAGCTGCCGTGGCTGGCCCGCGGGTCGTGGTTCGCCGAGCCGGAGCCGCCGGCGGAGCTCTTCCGGCTCGGCACCGAGGTCCCGCCGCTCGACCGCACCCGGCTCAGCCTGGCCTGCGGCCGGGACGGCCTCAGCGCCGAGCTGGTGGCGGTCGCGGACGGCGCTCCCGGGGGTTCGCCGGCCGAGCGGGCGCTGCGCAGCCTGGCCGGCCGACTGGTCGGCGAGTTGCGGGACCTGCGGCAGCGGGTGCTGGCGCTGTCCGACGCGGACCGGGCCGGGCCGCGCGGCGCGGTCAGCTTCCCCCTGGTGGACCGGTACGCGCTGCTGCTCGCGGCGGCCTCGGTCGCGGGCGTGTGGCGGCACGGCCGGGACGGGCGGGACCCGTTCCTGGCCGACCCGAGCTGGGCGGCCCTGGCGTTGCACCGGATCGCCAGACAACTCGGCACCCCGGTGGGGGAGTTGCCGCCCGAGTGCGGGACGAGGGTCCGGCACGAGCTGCAACTGCGCTTCGCCGACCGGCGCAGCTTCGACCTCTACAACACCCCCGTTCCCGGCTGACCGACGGCGCCCGGGCCGCCCGCGGCCGGGAGCCCCCATCATGCAAGGAGTTCAGCGATGACCACTTCCACCAGCCGGGACGCCGCGCGGCCGGGCCTGGTCCCGCACGGCTGGCTGCTCGACCGGATCTCCCTCTACCTCAAGCGGCCGGCCGAGAGCATCGACCCCACCGTCCCGCTCGCCGAGTACGGCCTGGACTCGGTGTGCGCGCTCAGCCTCTGCGGCGACCTGGAGGACGAGTTCGGCCTGGAGGTCGAGCCGACCCTGATCTGGGACCACCCGACCCTGGAGAGCCTGACCGCCCACCTGGTCGAGCAGCCGGACGCGCTGCGCGGACGGTTCTGATGGTCGGACACGCCCCGGCGGACCGGCTCGACCGGCCCGACCGGCAGGCCCCGCCCGACCGGCCGGACCGGCACGCGCAGCCCGGCCTGCCACCCGGACACGAGCGGGACATCGCCGTCGTCGGGCTGGACTGCGCCTTCCCCTCCGCCGTGGGACCGGACGCCTACTGGGACCTGCTGATGCGCGGCGGGGAGGCCGTCGGCGAGGTGCCGGAGGCCCGCTGGACCGCCGACGACCTGCCCGGCGCCGTGCGCGACGCGCACCGGACGGCGCTGCTGCGCGGCGGCTTCCTCGCCGACGCCGACTGCTTCGACAACGACTTCTTCGCGCTGGCCCCGCGCGAGGCCGCCGCCATGGACCCGCAACAGCGGCTCCTGCTGCAGTGCGCCTGGCGGGCCCTGGAGGACTCCGGCCGCTCGCCGGTCGAGCTGGCCGGCACCGACACCGGGGTGTTCGTCGGGGTGATGGGCGGCGAGTGGGGCCGGCTGCGGATGGCCGACCCCGAGCGGATCAGCCCGCAGCTCGGCACCGGCAGCAGCGCGGGCATGGCCGCCAACCGCATCTCGTACCACCTCAACCTGACCGGGCCGAGCCTCGCGGTGGACACCGCCTGCTCCTCCTCGCTGGTCGCCGTCCACCTGGCCGGCAACGCCCTGTTGTCCGGCGAGTGCGACACCGCGCTCGCCGGAGGCGTGAACCTGCTGCTCACCCCGGCGCTCGGGCTGGTCTACAGCCAGCTCGGGCTGGCCTCGCCCGACGGCCGCTGCAAGCCGTTCAGCGCCGACGCCGACGGCATCGGCCGCAGCGACGGCGTGGGCCTGGTGGTGCTGCGTCGGCTGGCCGACGCGGTGGCCGACGGCCAGCGGATCTACGCCGTCATCAAGGGCACCGCCGTCAACCAGGACGGGCGCAGCAACGGTGTCACCGCGCCCAACCGGTGGTCGCAGCAGAAGGTGCTCCAGGCCGCCTACCGGCGGGCCGGGGTGACGCCGGAGCAGATCACCTTCCTGGAGGCGCACGGCACCGGCACGGCGCTGGGCGACGCGATCGAGTGCGCGGCGCTGGGCGCGGTGCACGGGGTGGAGCGCGAACGGCCCTGCGCGATCGGCTCGGTGAAGGGCAACCTCGGTCACACCGAGGGCGCCGCCGGGATCGCCGGGCTGATCAAGACGGTGCTGGCGCTGCACCACCGGATCGTCCCGGCCAGTCGCTTCGCCGACCGCGAGAACCCCCAGCTGCGGCTCGCCGAGCGCGGGCTGCGACTGCTGAAGTCCCCGCTGCGGCTGCCGCCCGGCCCGGTGGTGGCCGGGGTCAGCAGCTTCGGCATGGGCGGCACCAACGCGCACGCCGTCCTCGCCGCCGCACCCCGCACCGCCGGCCGCGCCGGGACGCGGCAGAGCGGCGGGGTCGGCGTGTTCACGGTGACCGCCGACAGCCCGGAGGGGCTCGGCCGCAACCTCGCCGCCCAGGCCGAGGCGATCGCCCGGCGCCCGCGCGGCGGCGTGACCGCGCTGTGCCGGAGCAGCAACCGGGTGAAGACCGGGCTGCCGTACCGGTACGCCGTCACCGCCCGGGACACCGAGGAGCTGGCCGGCCGGTTGCGCCGGGCCGCGGAGGACGGCACCGGCGGGTACGCCCAGCGGCCGTGGACCAAGCCCGTGGTGGCCTTCCTGTTCACCGGCCAGGGCAGCCAGTTCCCGGCCATGACGGCCGGGCTGCACCGGGAGTCCGCCGTCTACCGGCGCCACCTGGCCGAGGCGGACGCGGCGCTGGCCCCGCACGTCGGAGGCTCGATCCGGGACCTCGTGCTGCGCGGCGACGAGGCCGTCCGGGAGACCGGCCCCGCCCAGCCGGCGCTGTTCGCGGTCGGCTACGCGCTGGCCGCCACCCTCGGCGAGCTGGGCGTGCGGCCGGCGACCGTGATCGGCCACAGCGTCGGCGAGTTCGCGGCGGCGGTGCTCGCCGGCGTGCTCGACCTCGGCCGGGCCGCCGAACTGGTCGCCACCCGCGCCTCCCTGATGCAGCAGCTGCCGGCCGGCGGCGGCATGCTGGCGGTCCGGGCCGCGCCCGCCGACCTGGCCGGGCTGCTCGCCGAACAGCCGGAGCTGACGGTCGCGGCGGTCAACGGCCCCGCCGACGCGGTGCTCTCCGGCCCGGTCGCCGAACTGGACCGCGCCGAGCGGACGCTGGCCGGGCACGGCGTCCGCACCTCCCGGATGGAGGTCTCGCACGCGTTCCACTCCCCGCGGATGGCCCCCGCCGTCGCGGCCTTCCGGGCGGCGGCCGCGGCGGTCCGCCCGGGCGTGCCCCGGCTGCCGATCGCCTCCACCCGGTACGGCGGGCTGCTCGGCGACCGCCCGATGGACGCCGACTACTGGGCGGGCCAACTGGCCGAGCCGGTGCTGTTCGACGACGCGCTCGGCGCGCTGCTCGACGAGGTGGCGCCCACCCACCTGGTGGAGATCGGGCCGCGTCCGCACCTGCTCCCGCTCGCGGGCCGTTCCGGCCGGGCGGTCGGCGTGGAGTTCCTGCACCCGTCGCCGGGCCCCGAGGCCACCGGCCGGGACCTGGCCGAGGTGGTGGCCGCGCTCTACCGGGCCGGGCTCGACCCGCGGTGGAGCGCGCTCTACCCGCCCGACCCGCCGGCGCCGGAGCGGCTGCGGCCGTACGTCTTCGCCACCGGGAACCGCTACTGGGGCTGCGCCCCGGCCCACCGCCCGGAGCCGGTGCGGACGACCCCCGTGCGCCCGGAGCCGGTGCGCCCGGAGCCGGTGCGTCCGGCCGCGGCGCGGACGGCGCCCGCGCCGGTCTCCCCGGCGGCGGACCCGGTGGTCGCGGTCGTGATCGAGGCCGTCCTGGAGGTCGGCGGCTACGCGCCGGAGCTGGTCGTCCCCGCGGCCCGGTTCTACGAGGACCTGGGCTTCGACTCCGTGATGATCATGCAGCTCAAGGACGCCGTCGAGGCCCGGCTGCCGCAGGCCGGCGAGGTCTCGATCCACCAACTACTGCCCGCCCTCAGGTCGATCGCCTCGCTCGCGGAGCTCTACGGCGAGCTGGTCACCGCCAAGGCGGCATAGCCCGGACGAGGGGAGAAGGAGCGCACCATGACCCGAATCGACGACGCCGCGACGGCCCACCTCGCCGCGGTCGGCACCGCCCTGCCCGGCGAGCCGGTGGACAACGCCACCCTGGGCCGGCTGCTCGGCGTGAGCGAGGAGTGGATCGACATCTTCGTCGGCACCAGGGCCAGACACTTCGCCTGGGACCTGGAGACCGGTGAGGTCCGGCGGACCCTCGTCGACCTGTGCGCCGAGGCCGGGGCCCGGGCCCTGGAGTCGGCCGGGCTGGAGCCCGCCGACATCGAGTTCGTGGTGCTCTCCACCGCCACCCCAGACACCCTGCTGCCGACCACCGCGACCCAGGTCGCCGACCGGCTCGGCCTCGACCACCTGCCGGTCTTCCAGCTCCAGGCCGGCTGCTCCGGCGCCGTGCAGGCCCTCGACCTCGGCCGGAGCCTGCTGGCGGGCGGCGCCGGCGCCGGCCTCGTCCTCGGCGGCGACGTGACCGCGCGCCACCTGGACGTCCGCCGCGACCCGGCCCGGATGCCCACCGAGGAGCTGGTCAACTACGTGCTGTTCGGCGACGGCGCGGGCGCCGCGGTGCTGACCGCCGAGCCCCTCGGCGAGCGGGTCGCGGTCCGCGGGGTGCTCAACAGCTTCGCCGGACTGGGCCGTCCGGCCGGCCAGACGGTCGACTGGTACGGCGTCAGCGACCGGCACTCGGAGCGGCCGATGCTCGCCGAGGACTACAAGGCCATCGAGGAGCGCGTCCCGGTGATGGCCGTGGAGATCTTCTGGGAGCTGCTCGACCGGGTCGGCTGGAGCACCTCCGACGTCGACCACCTGCTGCCGCCGCAGCTCTCCGAGCGGATGACCGCGCGCATCGTCGAGCACCTGGCGGTCCCCTCCGCCCACGAGGTCAGCTGCGTCAGCGACACCGGCAACACCGGCAACGCCCTGCCGTTCCTGCAGCTCGAACGACTGCTGCCGCAGCTCGGAGCCGGGCAGCGCGCGGTCGGGGTGACGGTCGAGTCCAGCAAGTGGATCAAGACCGGGTTCGCGCTGGAGAAGGTCTGAGGCGCGCCATGACCCCACCACTCGACCGGCTCCGCGCCCTGCGGGCCGACGGCGGACTGGCCGCCGCGTACCACGAGGTGCCCGGCCTGCTCGCCGGCCTGCTCGACGACGCCGACCCGGCCCGCCGCACCGCCGACCTGTACCGGGCCGGCCGGCTGCTCGCGGGCGCCGGCCCGGAGGCCGTCCTGCGCCACCACCCGGACACCCCCGTCCTGACCGTCGCGATCACCGGCCAGTCCACGGTCGCCGAGCTCGTCGACCCGCTGACCGCCGAACTCGCCCGGCACGGCCTGCTGCTGCGACCGGTCCTCGGCGACTTCGGCGGCTACCTGCGCGACCTGACCGACCCGGCCGGACCGGTCCACCCCGCCGCACCGGACCTCGCCCTGTGCCTGCTCGACGCCGAGACGGTCTTCGCCGAGGTCCTCACCCCGTGGCAGCCCGAGGACGTCGCCGCCGCGGCCGACCGGGTGCTCGGCCGGCTCGCCGGGCTGGTCGCCGAGTACCGGCGGATCTCGGCCGGCACCCTGGTGCTCAACACCGTGCCCCTGCTGCGCACCCACTCCCACCAGCTGGTCGACCACCGCTCCCGGGCCCGGCTCGGCGCCGTCTGGCGCGAGTTCAACGCCGGGCTGCTGCGGCTGGCCGAGGAGCACCCGTCGCTGGTCGTGATCGACCTGGACCCGCTCGTCGCGGACGGCCCGCCGGCGCACGACCCCAGGCTCGCCGCCTACGCCAAGGCGCGGCTGTCCGCGCCGCTGCTCGCCGCCTACGCCCGGGAGATCGGCCACCTGGCCCGCGCCCTGCGGGGGCGGACCCGCAAGTGCCTGGTGCTGGACCTTGACCACACCCTGTGGGACGGCGTGCTGGCGGAGGACGGCCCCGACGGCGTCGCGGCCGCCGGCACCCTGCGCGGCGAGGCCTTCGGCGGCTTCCAGCGCCACGTCCGCCAGCTCGCCTCCCAGGGCGTGCTGCTCGCGGTGAGCAGCAAGAACGACCGGGCGCAGGTGCTGCGGACGCTCCGCGAGCACCCCGATCTGGTGCTCCGCGAGCCGGACTTCGTCCGGGTGAACGCCGACTGGTCGGACAAGGCGGCCCATCTGCTCGACATCGCCGACCGGCTCGGCCTCGCCCCGGACGCCCTGGTCTTCGCCGACGACTCACCGGCCGAGCGGGCCCGGGTGCGGCACGGCGCGCCGGGCGTCGCGGTGCTGCCGCTCGACGACGAGCCGGCGCTGCACCCGGTGCGGCTGCTCGCGGACGGCTGGTTCGACGTGCCCCGGCTCACCGAGGAGGACCGCGACCGCACCGCGCAGTACCGGACGGAGGGGGAGCGCCGCCGGCTGCGCGAGGGCAGCGGCTCGCTCGCGGAGTTCCTGGCCGAGCTGGGGGTCACCGTGGAGATCGCCCCGCCGCGCCCGCACGAGTACCCGCGGCTGGCCCAACTCACCCAGCGCACCAACCAGTTCAATCTCACCGGGCTGCGGCTCCAGCCCGCCGAGCCGGCTCTGCTCGCGGCCGACCCCGAGCGGCTGCTGCTGGCCGTCCAGTCGGCCGACCGGTTCGGCCCCAACGGGCTGGTCGGCGCGCTGCTCGGCCGCCGCACCGAGGACCGGCTGCTGCTGGAGAACGTCTGGCTCAGCTGCCGGGTGCTCACCCGGGGCATCGAGCAGGCCTGCCTCGCCGCCCTGCTGGCCCACGCCGCCGCCACCGGGCTGCGGGCCGTGGACGCCCGGTACCGGCCGACCGCCAGGAACCTACGGGCGCGGGACTTCTACCCCGCGCTCGGCTTTACCGAGATCGCCCGCGAAGGGGACCAGGTGTACTACCGCCACGACCTGACGGAGCGTCCGCACGCTCCCGGTCACATCCGCCTCGACCTGCGAGTGGAGGGGGCGGCCCATGCGTGAACCCGACGGCCTGGAGGCGTTCCTGCGCCTGGTCCGCGAGGAGCTGGACCTCGCGGTCGGCAGCGGGGACGCCGACCGCGACCTCGCCGACCTGCCGGGCTGGGACTCGATGAACCTGCTGCGGCTGGTCACGCTGCTGGAGGCGGAGACCGGCCGCCGGCTCCCCGTCCACGCCGTCCTGGAGGCGCGCAGCCTCGCGGAGATCCACTCAGTTCTGGAGCGACAGGCATGACCGACCCCGGAGACTCCACGCTCGGACCGCCCGTCGGCCGGCCCATGCGGGTGGTCGCGCGCGGCGAGGTCTGGGACGCGGTGCGCGC
This sequence comes from Kitasatospora sp. NPDC127111, assembly GCF_042677465.1. NCBI lineage: Bacteria > Bacillati > Actinomycetota > Actinomycetes > Kitasatosporales > Streptomycetaceae > Kitasatospora > Kitasatospora sp. NPDC127111. The sequence continues at coordinate 822 of NZ_JBHXTG010000119.1, read as the reverse complement.
CGACCTGGCCGCGTACGGCACCGCCGTGGTCCACGCCGACCTCGCCGACCTGGAGCCCGATCTGCCGACCGGCGACGAACTGCGCGCGCTGCTCGGCCGGGACTGGTCGCGCTACCTGGACCTCGCCCACCCCGAGGTGCGGCACCGCTACGCGGCGTCCAGGGTGCTGCTCAAGCTCGCGGCGGGCGCGGTCCTGAACGGCGACCCGAACGCCCTGGAGCTGGCGTACGGGCCGACCGGACGGCCGTACCTGCGCGGCTGCGACCAGGTGGACATCAGCCTCAGCCACACCGACGACCTGCTGCTGGTGGGCATCACCACCCGCGGCCTGATCGGGGTGGACGCGGAGCGCGCCGACCGCCCGATGTACCAGCGCGGCCTGGGCCGCCACGTGTGCACCCCGTACGAGCTGGTGACGCTGGCCGCCCAGCCCGAGGAGGAGCGCAACCCGGCCCTGGTGCGGCTGTGGACGCTCAAGGAGGCGTACAGCAAGGCGATCGGGCAGGGCATGCAGTTCAGCTTCACCGAGTTCGGCTTCGGTCCGGACGGCCGGCCGGTCCGGGTGCAGCGCCCCGACGGCAGCACCGGCACCGGTGACGAGTGGGGCTTCCACACCTTCGTGCTGGACAGCGGGTACTGCGTCAGCGTGGCCGTGTACGACGCGGGCTTCGGCACCATCGGAGACATGGATATGACAACGATGCTCGACCAGGACTGCGTGGACGCGATCGAGGGGGCGTTGCGGAACGGGGGCGGTGGGGTGCGGGCGTGACGCGACCCGACGCCCCGTCAGGTAGGGGGCTCCGGTTGCGGCGGCTGCTG